>CALFYU010000667.1 GCA_937952455.1 uncultured Planctomycetaceae bacterium | reverse complement strand
CATCCCTGTAACACCAACTCCTTATCGGTCTCCTCGTCCGCCGCCTTGGCGAACTCACCTGTAATCTGTTGCGGGGTTTTCCCCTCCAACGCGAGTTTGAAATACGTTCCGTCAGCCCACCATTGCTTGGCTGTCGCTTCGACTTTTTCCAGGACAACCTTCGATACGTTTTCGGGCGAAAGAATGTCCTGGACCTTTTGCCCTGCGGAGACCTGTTCCGCAATGGCCGGGTTGATGCCGTACTCCGTTTTCTCTTGGGCCATAACGACCGCGCCGATGTCGGAAGCGACCGACTTCCCCAAAACGCTGGCCGCCATCAAGACGCGGCCTTCCACCGATTCGAACTTCAGTTGTTGCCGCTGATTCTTCTGCGGTTTACGGGCCCGCGTGCGCCGAGCGGCGGCGGATTTGCGCAACATCTCTAAGAACTTCATACCTGAACTCTCCTTAAATGGATTGGTGCGGCCGGACGCACGATCTGCGCAGTCCGGCTCTCAGAGTGGACGTCGCTTGGCCTGCCCTTGGTGTTTTGTCCAAGCTGACGTCTTTGATAGAACAAGGATGAAACGCCGGGAGTCTGTACCGTCTCCACAGCATCTCAACTTATAAGTGAAACGCACCAAAGCGCAATTTGTGGCGCGACAACACGAGAAACGCGTTTGGTTTTTCGCAGCGGCGGTTTCAATGTGTGGCAAATCGCCGCCGCTAGGGCGGTTGATGCGCGGGAGTTGTTGTCGGTACTTGAGTGAAGTCGGTGCCGGCGAAGAAACCATCGATCAACAGTCGTTGGGCAAAGATGAGTTCGAACGCATCGATTTCATCGACTGTCACGTGAGTCTCTGATTTCGCATCGTCTCGCAGATGCCGGGGTTGAAACGTCGTCTCTTCGGTTGCGGCTCCCTGAGATTTCGATTTCGCGCTCGGTTGCTCGGTTTGCTCCGGCGGCGCGTTTGTCTCTTGGTCGCTCGCCTCGCGATCCGGTGAATCGTCGGGATTGACGACCGTTCTGAGCAGCATGTCGTTGATCGCTCCCGACAGCGGCGATGCATTGAATTCGAAGACGCCTTCGGGGACCCCCATCGACTGCCGGGCGACGACTTTTCCGAGCACTTTAAACAGACGTCCCAAATCATCATCGTCCGAGCCGAACGCATCGCGCATATTGCGGGTTAGCTGCGGCCCCAGCACGGCTTCCGAAATCAGGTTTCCCAAGCCGACGTTCTCCACACCCGGACCGCTGCCGCGTCCCACAAACCATTGCTTGGCCAAATTGAAGATGTTGACGTATCCTCCGGCGGATTCTCGTTCGAACCGAATGGGGAGCGACGAACCGTCGCCGGCGAATTCCGATCCCGTCCGTCCCAGCGGAAAATTACCGATCAGTGCCCCGACAAAAAATGTCGAGCGGATATCCGTCAATTCGGAAACCGCCAAAAACGCACGCTGCGCTTCGATGACCGCCGGATTGCCGATCAGGGCGGCGGAATCAAACGACCTGGTACCGCCCGACGAACTCGCAACACCGGACGATCCGCCGCTGTGGCTTTGGCCGCCGCTGTTGCTCTGGCCGCCGCTGTTGCTCTGGCCGCTGGGAGTGGAGAAGGCGACGATCGCCACGGTGCGCTGGTTGACGACATCCCGGCTCGACAGGGCGCGGCCGATAAACAATTCCGTCTTGACGAAATCGCGGATCGATAGGAAATTCAGCCCCGCCAACCATTCGCGCCTGTCGACGCGAAATAGTTCCAAGGCGTATTCACCCGACGGAGCATCGGGGATGAGCACCAACTCGTTGTCGACGTTTCCGGAATAGTAGGAATTGGGGATTTGATTGATGGTCCCCTGGTTTTCCGTGAACCCGATTTTGCGTTGAAGCGGATCGGTCAAGATGAAGTCGACCGGGTCCGTCCACAACAACACGGTGTCCGAGACGATGACGTCGATAACGAATGACACAATTCCGTCGTTAATGTATTCGGCGCGGGCTTCCAACGGCAGCCCCAAGGCGAGTGCTTCTGTCTTGAGCTCATTCAACCGTGCCAAAGTCGCCGCCCCGTCCAACGGGTTGATTACGGTGGAATTGGTGACCCGAACCCGAAGGTTCACCGTCGTCTGATTGGCAAACTGGTCAAGAATGGTCAGCGTGACCACATAGTTTCCGACCTGGGCGGCATTGAATTGAAGTTGCGGTCCCTCGACGATTTCCTGATCGCCGCCTGGAAAAGTGATCGCCCACTGGGTCGTGAGCGGGCCACCCGCTGTTGCGGGATCGAATCCGGCGGTGAGCAGAAAATTCTGCCCCGGGTTGGCCGCAAACGAAGCGCCGTCCCCCAACGCCTGCCCGGCGAACAGCACTGATACGTCGTCCGGCAATTCATTTGGGGCGGGAACAAAAATCTCGATCGTCCCCAGCGACTGCAAGCCGGTGGAATCCTCGACGACGTATGTGATCTGATCCGTACCAAAAAACCCCATATTGGCGACGTAGGTGTAGGTTCCATCGAGATTGTCGATCAGCATCCCGTTGGCAGGCTGCAAAATCTCCACCAGAGTCAAAACGTCGTTGGGGTCTTGATCGTTGGCCAACAATTGGGCCGCCGAAAAGGTCACTTCGCCGCCGTCCGCGTCAAACTCGTCCGTTTGAGTCTGCGGAGGAATCGTGGCATTACCGATCGCCAGATTCAGCTGCACGGTCTCCGAAACGGTTTCTCCGCTGCGCAGCGCAATCGGCGAAGGATCGTCGGTACTGCGGCTTTGTCCCAACGGAGTCTGCTCGTCGACGATGTAGACTCCCGGGCCGAGATTCTGGAAGCGATACCGGCCATTAACGTCGGTAACGGCCTCCACAACGGCGCCGCTTCCCGATTCCGTCAGCGTGATCGTGATTCCAGGGAGCAGGCCCTCTGAAGGATCAAACTCGCCGTCGGCGTCGACGTCTTCAAATTTGAAGCCGGTAATCTCCCCCAGTTGAAAATTTCCGAAATTGACGTTGTTAACAGTTGCCCCTGCAGCCAGATTGACGGCGATTTGCCCGGAGGCGGAAACCGGCTGTGTTCGCGTCCAGCCGGCGCGGTTTTCCTCGGTCACAATGTAATTTCCGGCGGGAAGTGCGGTGAGCACGTAGTCTCCAGCGGCGTCGGTCGTGGCGGTGAAGTTTTGCGTGCCGTCGGTCGCGGTGATGGTCCACCCCTGTAGTCCGCTTTCACCGGGATCGAAGATGCCGTCGCCGTCGTCGTCCTCAAATTTGGTTCCCCGAATCTCCCCGGGTCCCGCCGGCGCGCCGACCACCCGCACGCCCGCCTCGGAATCGCTGAATCGCTTAAAGGGCTCCAGCATGAGTCCGTTACCCAGCTGTAGACCGTTGTATTGCGAAAAATCGCCGGTAATGAACTCGGCACGCATGAAAATGAACTCATCGCCCATGTCGGGAACAAAACCGTCGATGAACACGATTTCTGCCGTTCCACCTTGAAGGTTGATGGCCGACTCGGAGTACAAGACGTCGTTTTGAAACTGGCCGAACATCGCCGGGGGCGGGCCGATCTCGATGCGCATGGTCGCGCCCGCTTGGTGCACATAACCGCTGCGCGCGATCAACTCGCCCGTCGATAGCCCGGGACTGAGTAGGCCTTGGTTTTCGATGCGCGCATCGAGCGTGCCGTTGCCCGTCAGCGATCCGCCGTCGAGAATGTTCAGAAATCGAGGAAACGTTCCCGGCATGGTGGGATCGGGCAACAATGTGACCGTGCCAAATGTTTGACCGTCCGGCGTGCCTAATCGGACTTCGCCCTCGGAGTCCAACCCGAGAAATGACATGCGTCCTTCGGCACGAATCAATCCACCGGCATTGTTGGTGACATAACCCAAATCCGGCTCGGTAAAGGCGTCGGTTGTAAGCGAGCGATGCAAAATCGTGCCGTCGTTGATGACCGTTGCAATCTGGGTCGTGGAAACCATTTTGTCGTCGGTGTCCACGTCCATACTGCCGCTGCGCCCCACGCGACTCTCCTTACCGTCAACCGTGATATCCCCGGCGCTCCAATTGAACTGACTGTTGATCGTCACAGACTGTCGCGTTAAAGCAATGCCTGCCGGCGCAATGAGCGTGACTTGCCCGTCAAAGATGCTCGTTCCCGATCCGCTCTGCGTTCCGCCGAGCCAGTTGTAGGTCGAGGAAAAGGTCGCGGTTCCCGCACCGGTCAATTCGCCCCCCGTATGTTCAACCAGGGCCGAAAACTCCGCGGTATCGGCGATATTCAGCGTACCACCGGCGAGGATGAAAAATTGGTTCGTCGTCAGGCTATTGATGTTCGTCGCGCCCGCCGAATGCCGCACGAATTCCGTGGCGGAGTTGATGACGACGTCGTCGCCGGCAACGGGCAATTGGTCGCCGACCGAATTCAATGGCGTGTGCCAGGAAAAGTCACCCGCCTCGCCGTCCCAAACGACAGTCGACAGCACCAGCCGCTCTTCGAGCAACTCGATCTCTAGGGAGCGCCGTCGTCCGCCAGCGCGGGAGCGTTTTGAGTACCCCGGCGGACGGCCGCGCGCGCGTTCGTATTTCCACGGCGCTGCAAACATCGACCTACCCATCGATTTCATGCATCAAGTGCCGAAAATCTGCCCTCAAACTCGGCCACGGCTGCCCGGATTCATTCAACCAACTTGAAACGCAAAGGTCAAAAAAAATCTGCCGAATACTTCGTCAACATGTCTGTCCGTGTCGGCCGCAATTTCCGCTGCCATTGCTAAACCGATTCGGCCCGAATATGAAACGCTGCCCGCACTCATTTGTGGCGCGTATTTTGGCTTTCACCGGGAAATTTTTTTTATGTCACGTCTGACCGAGTTCATCGCGGATTGCCGCGTCATTGTCCCTCGCGAAGCTTGTGAACCAGGTTGTCATATTCAGAGACGCCGCGAATCGGTTCCAGCGCGTCGTCGTTCTCAACGATTTCCAAAAACTTTGATGAGTTTGCCGGGCCAAATAATTCTGATGCTTCGCCGATCAACTCGATCGCCCGCACGGAATATTGTTCTTGCAGACGTCGTCGCTCCTCCGCAGACCGCGCGGAATCTGCACTCGCTCGTGCAGCGGCCTGGCTGTAGATGGTGCCGGCATTGTAAACGACTTGCCAGGCGCCGCCCCCATATTTGAGCGCCTCTTCCGCGTCAGCAATCGCCGCCGAGTAGTTTCCCCGCAGCACTTGGACGTAGCCCCGCCCGTTGTAGCTATCCGGATTCTCCGGTTGCAGCTTGAGCGCCTCCTCGAAGTCGGCGGCGGCCAGTGCTTTGGACTGCATTAGCAACGCCCACCCGCGGCGGGCGTGCATATTGGAAGAGGGCTCCAAATCCAAAGCACGCGTGTAGTCACTGACCGCCTCGCGATACCTTTGCAGCTTGGCGTATGCGGATGCCCGGCCGCGGTAGACGTCCGCCAGCGGCGGGCCGTGGCGCAGATAATCCGTAAAGGCGGTCACGGCGTCCTCAAACCGATCGAGCTTCAGCAACGTCTCCGCCCGGAGGCGGAGCAAATCTCCGTCCGACGGGGCCTGCTGCAGGGCCGCGTCGTAATTGTGCAGGGCCGCAGTGAAATCTCCGCCGCGATAGTGAATGCTGCCGATTTGCCGCAAGTCTTCCGCACGGGCCTCCGGAGCGGTTTCCAACTGCTGGGCGCGGTCAAAGTCGGCGAGGGCTGCGTTGTCTTTCTTCTGATCCAGAAAAATCAGGCCACGCAGTCGGTATGGCCGCGGATCCCGAGGCGCGAGTTCCTTGGCACGATTCAACTCCTCCACGGCCGCATCCACATTGTTCTGCCGGCGATACACCTCCGCCAAATTGATGTGGGCTGCCGCATACGATGGTTGCAATTGAATCGCTGTTTCCAATTCGGCCCGCGCGGCGGCGAGGTGTCGTTCCTTGACCGCCGGTTCGTCCGACAAATCTGCTTGACTGAGAAAAATGCGACTGCGATTGACATAAATGCCGTAGATCTTGGGATCCAGTTGTTGAGCACGGTTTAGGTCGGCCAACGCGTTCGCCAAATCACCGGATTCGAATCTGGCCGCGCCCCGCATCAGGTATGCCCAGGGAAACGTCGGCCGCAAGGCGATGCACATAGAAAAGGTCGTCTGCGCCTCGCCATACCGGCCGAGCTGCAACTGGCAGTCCCCCGCGCTGTGCATCGCCCAATAATTCCTCGGTTCCAAATCCAACGTCTTCAGGAAATTCTGCAGCGCAGCCTGATCGTCCCGCCGGATCTGAAGTTCCACATGCCCTTGCAGAAAAAAGTCCAGCCCGGTGGTTGGTTCTAAGCGCTTTGCCGCCGCCAACTCGTCGCGCACCTTTTGTGGACGGCCGAGCGCTTGGTACGCAGCGGCGCGGCTATAGTAATAAGCGGGGGTTTCCTGCCCAAGATGTTTGGCCAAGTCGGTCCATCGCAGCAATGATTCAGCGGCAGCCGGGATGTTTTCCTTTTCAAACCAGCCGGTCCCCAATTCCGCATTCGCCACGAGCAGCATCAATTCATAACCCACGCGGCGAATCTGCGCAATGTGGTCCTCCGACAAATACGCAGGGGGCGGCTGCAGGGCTTGAGAATTTTCCAGGTCGTAGCGCCGCAGCGCGCGGCGTGCCGTTTCGATGGCCGTTCGATTGTTCTGTACGGCGGTGTCGCTGGCCATCAGCCAACCATGAAAGCGGGCCTCGTCAGCGTCGCGCAAGAAGCCTTCGAAATTCTCGCGGGCCAGCCGCCGGCGGCGCTGTTCGTCAAGGATCTGCTCCACGTCGTCGGCCGCCGTCTGAATTTCCCCCCGCAGGCCGACCAAGGAAGGTTCGCCCTGCAGGAGGCCGAGCGATTCGCGATACAGCCGGCTGGCATTTGGCAAATCACCCAGTTGCTGCGATTGCTTCGCTGCGGCGAGTCGTTCCCGCGCCTGGCTTTGCAGGTCACTCAAACGGGTGTGCTCGATGCTCTGCCAGGACCAGGTTCCGGCCCCCAAGACGAACAGCACCGCCGTCACAGTGCTCGCCAAGGTACGATGCCGTTTCAGCCAACGGTATGTTTTTTGGTGCCAAGGCTCCGGATAGGCGGTCACCGGCTCGTCAGCCAGAAACTGATCGATTTCCGCCGCCAACAACAATGCGGTTTCGTAGCGGTTCTCTTTCTTTATCGAGAGCGCCTTGAGCACAACCGCTTCCAGCGGCTTCGGGATAGAGATGTCGACCTCTCGGGGGAGCGTGATGTTCCCGTCCAGAATCTGTTCGACCATTTCGGTATACGGTGCCCGCGGAATCGGAGCGCGGCCGGTGAGAATCTGATACAAGACCGCGCCCAGCGAATAGATGTCCGACCACGCGTCCAGTTCATCCAATTGTCCGGCGGCCTGTTCCGGGGGCATGTAGGCCAATGTCCCCATGACAGAACCGACCCGCGTCTGGCTTCCGGAGGAGCGCGCGTCGCTGGAAACGCTCGGTTTGCTGGTGATCCCCGAACCGGACAGCTGTGCCGTCTCGTCGGTCGCACGGCCGGGCAGCACGCGTTCGGGTGAATCGAACACCTTGGCCAGTCCCCAGTCCAGCACCAGCGTCTCGCCAAATTCGCCGAGCATGATATTCTGCGGCTTCAAATCACGATGCAAAACGCCGCGATCGTGCGCAAAGGCCACGGCATTGCAAACCGCTACGAAATGCCGCAGCAATTTGTTTCGCGTGAGCAGCCATTCGCTACTGCCCCCAGGCAGCGCATGGAAAGCGGCGATCGCTTTGTGCAGTTCCACTCCCTGCACGAGCTTCATGGAATAGAAGCAAGTCCCATCCTGCCGCGCTGCAATATCATAGATGGGAACGATCGACGGATGTTCCAGTTGGCCGGTGATCTGTGCCTCTTCGCGAAACCGCTCGGCGGCGCTGGGGTGGCGTTGGTAACGGTCGAGCAGCTCCTTGATCGCGACTTCGCGGCGGATGTGTTTGTCGCGGGCACGCCAGATGCGTCCCAATCCTCCCCGGGCCAGCTCGTCGAGGAATTCGTAACGGCTCTCGAAGCTGTCCCCTTGGGCTCCGACGTCCCCACGCGCCAGTTGTGACGAGGATTCGCCAGCCGTCGTCGTTTCCGGTTGCTGCAGGTCGGCAACTGGCAGGTCCTTGAACAGATCGGTGTCGATCATCGACGGGGTATTCGCGGCATCCGGGCTGCACGGCTCGTGTTTATCGGCATTGCTGATGACCGTCTGCGCGAACGGATCGGAACGACCCTGGTTTGTTTCGCGGGCAGAACCGCGGGCGCCGGCGGCATCCTCCGGTTGGGAGTCGGGCGTCGTCGTCCCCTCCCGCGTGGTGGGCTCATCCGCAGTCGGGCGTTGTTGGTCGCGGCGTGAGACACCGCACTCATCGTCGAGCCGGCCGTCATCGGTCTCGGCGGACCGGTCGCTGTTTTCCCGCACTCGAGTTGGCGGCTCTGACGGCATCGCGTCGCGAGTCGGTTCCTGAGGAGCAGTCATGACAACTGGCCCGTAACAGCGTGGACAGAATTCGATAATCGCTGCTGGCTTCGACGCCCATTCTATAGGATTTGCATCCTCGTGCACGAACTTTTTGGCCCGATCGCCGCTATCTCTGACTGACGACCGATCACGTCGTGCGGACTCAATGATGAAGGGGTCAACTCCGTCGGTGTCGAGGGTGAATGTCGCAATGGTGCCCGGGTGATCGACGTTTGTCACGCGCGACGGTTTCACAGTCTCGACACAGCAATAAACGACACGGGCGCCGTTCCGCACCCGTGTCGCAAGTTGGCATGCATGGCTCCCCCCAGAGTCTGCATGCCAAGGATTACAGATTCAGAATCAACGGATCGCTTGAGAAGACCAATTCCTGGCGATGGACCTCGCGGGTATCCGCGCTCCACGAATAATCCCGCAACTCGTCGTTTGAGGCATATTTAATCCCAAAGCCACTGAAGCCGTCAAAGCGCTGGTAATCGACAAAGTGGTCGCGGCCGGCTCCGCCGACCAGCGTATCACGCGCATTGTCGTCCACGCCGTAGTAGGCTCCGTCGAGGTGGTCGTCCTCGGC
Source organism: uncultured Planctomycetaceae bacterium (assembly GCA_937952455.1). Lineage (GTDB taxonomy): Bacteria > Planctomycetota > Planctomycetia > Planctomycetales > Planctomycetaceae > Symmachiella. The sequence continues at coordinate 2,031 of CALFYU010000667.1, read as the reverse complement.
GCCGCCATCGAGGTAATCGGCGTCGTCACCCCCCATCAGTGTGTCGTTGCCCGCCTCGCCGTACATGACGTCTTTTCCGCCAAAGCCGTACATCCGGTCATCGCCGGTGCCGCCGAACACCAAGTCGTCGCCCCCCCCGGCGTTCAGATAGTCGTTACCGCTCCCGCCGTACATCACGTCACCGCGCCCGGAGCTGCTGGAATAGTCGCCCCACATGGCATCGTTGCCGGCGCCGCCGTCCATCCAGTCGTAGCCACTGCCACCGATAATCGTGTCGTTTCCCGCGTCGCCGTAGGACCGGGAATGAATGGCGGTCTTGTTCATGAAGTAGTCGTCGCCGCCGTAGCCGTAGAAGTAGATTTGCCGCACGCTGGACGCGTTGAACGTCGAGTTTCCCACCACGTTACCCTGCACCGTCACCGTGTTGTTGCTTTCGGTCACATAGGCCACGTCGTTGGCGTTTGTGCCGTTGATGAAAATGGTGCCGTTGGCGAAGCCAATCGATGCCGCCAGCAGCCGCCGGTCTTCGAGGTTTTCAATGCCCAGGGAACGTTCGCGTTGCTTGGAAGTGGCCATGGGGCTAATCTCCTGCTTAATGCGTGTGAGAGACGTGCAGCTCCTATCGGGACCGGGATGTCACCGGCTGGACTGCAGAGGATTCGTCGCGTTTGCCGCGACTGAATGAGAAGCGGTGCGATCGCCAAAATGTGGCGCGCAATGAAAAAAAATTCCGCGATTTCCGGCGCGGGCCGGCAGCGGCGTCTTCGTCGGATTGCGCCGCCGGGGGGAATCGGCAGCGCTTCAGTCGGTCGCGCCGCCGGTGTAAGCGGCGAGCCTGGCCCGCAGCTTCTTCATCAAGCGATGCTGCCGATAACGCACCTGATCGGCGGACATTCCGAGTTCTTCGGCAACTTGGGCCGCCGGTTGGCGCTCGATCAACCGCAATTGCACGATGCGGAAATTCTCGGCCGATATCTCCGGCTGTAGTTCCTCCAGCAGCGTGGCGACAACGGCATCCTTCCACTCCCGCTCTTCCTTTTCGGCCGGCGTCATTCCTTGGTCGGCCGGCTCGTGCCCTGTCTCCACGGCCAACTCAATACTGTGCGCCGAGTCCCGCTGCTTCTTGCGGAAGAGATCGGTCGTCTTGCTGCGCACCAAAGCATACAGCCAGGCCCGCAAGCCGGGCCGGTCCGGCGGGCGGTCAAAATCGACCAATCGCGTCGCGACCTCCGACCAGACCTCTTGCAGGCAGTCGTCGACGTCCCCGCCGCGCACGCCCCGCGATACGACAAAACGGCGAATCAGGGCCGAGTAAAGGCGATAAAACTCGTCCCAGGACGCCGCAAGCATGGAATCCGGAATCTTGTCATCCAGCAATTCCCGCAGATACTCCTGCGTCTCTTGCAATAGAGGCAGGTCGGTTTCTTCTCTGGGTGGAGTCTCGTTCACCAGCTAGCCCCCCTCAGCGTGATTGCCCAAAAGCGTTCTGAGGCGCCCCGCGCCGGATCATTTTAGGTCGATATGCCGTTGACCTTCAATCCTTGATCCTCTGTTGCGCGACAAACGGCAGTTAGAATTGTTCCGGAATTCTGGTCGATTTCGCGCCACAAGGGACCACCCACGGCGTTTCGTATGCAACCGACAGACGCCTGACGGTTATCGCGTCGATCGCAAATCACCAGGCAATCCAACACCCCATTTTTGCAGGCGGCTTACTATGTCCAAAAAGAATTGCGGAAAACGTTCGCTCGTTCTCGAAGAAGTTGAAAGCCGACGGCTGATGGCCGCTTCGATCGATCTGTACGGCTCGACGCTGGTCATCGAGGGGACCAATGGAAACGACTATGCGTTCGTGCAGCGGGTCAGCGGCGACGTTTACGCGTCGGTTTCCTCCCCGGGAAACTCGCAGATCACCAAAACCTTTTCATCGACACAGGTCTCGAAAGTGATCATGCGGGGGTTCGACGGCGACGACACGCTGCTGAACTACCAAACGAATATTCGCTCCGAAATCTACAGTGGCAAAGGCAA
>CALFYU010000666.1 GCA_937952455.1 uncultured Planctomycetaceae bacterium | reverse complement strand
CGCGGCGTGATCGAATTCGTACGCCCCCTCCTCTTGGCCCGCCTTGTCGCGAATCGGAAGTGAAATCATGGCTTACTGCTCTCGAAAACGTTATCGCTTGTATCTTGAAGTGCGGTTCGCTGTGGCCGTACCAATAAAAATGACCAGCGGCCGAGAAACCGCTAGCCCAACTTGTTTGTCTTTCGAATGATCACGTAACCCCCTTTGGGGCCGGGAACCGAACCAGCGACGAGCAACAGCCCGTTCTCGCTGTCGACCCGCGTCAGATCCAAATTCCGCACCGTGATGCGGGCATTCCCGTAACGCCCCGCCATCCGCATCCCCTTCATCACGCGCGACGGATCGGCGCTTTGGCCGATCGAACCGGGATGGCGGTGCACGCGCTTGACACCGTGGCTGGCCCGTTGCCCGCCAAAGTTATGCCGCTTCATGACGCCAGCGAAGCCCCGCCCCTTGCTTTGGGCGATGACATCCACCTTAGCCACGTCGGCGAACAGATCGACCGTCAACTCCTGGCCGACTTCGCAATCACACTCCTCGCCGTCGATACGAAATTCTCGCACAAACCGCTTTGGCTCACAGTTCGCCTTCGCCGGAGCCTCGACGCCGGCCGCCGAACGCGCCCGGGCACGCTTGCTCTTGATCGCCGCGACGTGCCCCCGTTCTGACTGCCGCGCCAACCGACGCGGCTTGTCGTCGAATCCCAATTGCACCGCTTCGTAACCGTCGCGCTCCAGCGTGCGGATCTGCAGTACTACGCAGGGACCAGCCTGAATAACGGTGACCGGCGTGATATCGCCCGCATCGTTATAGACCTGCGTCATGCCGATCTTTCGCCCCAACAGTCCCACTGACATGATCGTGCCTCAGTTTCCCGCAACGCACCAAAAACAACAACAAGACAACTCAACAACAAAAAACCTATCGCCGAGGAACTTTCAAAGTGCGCCCAGCGATCGGGCCGCAACGGCCCTTGTTTCCCCCTCGCCGGCCGGCACCGATATCGCCGAAGCGAGACCGCCGGTCCAAGCATAGGAGCAGCCCCAGGGAAACCCTAAAGCCGTAGCTAACTGTCGGCGTGAAACACGCCCGCCACATCCGGACAACGTGGCCCGGCAAGATTCAGCACAACGCAGCGCCGCCACCTGATGACCGACTTGGCCCTCTAGTGACCCGCGGCAGCCGCCTTGATCTTGATATCCACACCAGCCGGGAGAGACAACTTGTTCAACGCGTCAATCGTCTTTCCCGTCGGTTGCACAATGTCCACCAAACGCTTGTGCGTCCGGATCTCAAACTGCTCGCGAGATTTCTTGTTCACGTGCGGACTACGCAGCACCGTGTACCGTTCAATTCGCGTCGGAAGGGGAATGGGTCCGTGGACATCGGCACCGGTCCGCTTTGCCGTATTAACAATCTCCGATGCCGATTGGTCGAGCACCGAGTGATCGTACGCCTCCATGCGGATTCGGATTTTTTCCTGCTTCTTGCCGGCCACTTAACTCTTCCTTCACTAACAGCTTATGCCTACACCTTTAACGTCAATTTTCCCGCACCGGGGGCGGGAAATTTTGCAATGTTAGTGAGCCGCCGGGCATTTGTCAAGAAACCGGCTCGCCACTTTTATTGTTTTCAAATCTTTGTCGATTTCGCTCCCGGCCAACCCCTCTGAAGCGCGATCAAACCCCGTCCAAATACCGGGGCAGCCCCCCTCAACCCAGCATCTCTTTCAGCACCTCCGGCGGCGCTTCCCCGTACCGCATCGGCTCCATCGAGTAGGACGCCCGACCCGTCGAAAGGCTGCGAATCTGGGTGGAATAGCCAAACATCGCCGCCAGCGGCGCCTCCGCGTTAATCACCCGCAGGTGCTCCCGCTGTTCCGTGCTCACGATCGTCGCCCGCCGACCGTGCAAATCCGCCGTAATATTCCCCAAAAACTCGTCCGGCGTGACCACCTCCAGCTTCATGATCGGCTCCAGCAGCACCACATTGCCATCGGTCAGCGCCGCCCGGACCGCATCGATTGCCGCCGCCGGAATCACGGCTTCGACATCTTCCGATTCACTGTATTTCACGTCCAGCAGGGTGAGCTTCACGTTGGTCAACGGGAATCCGAGCACGCCTCCCCCGAGCGCTTCGTCCTTGACCGATTGCAGCGCCACGTTTGCCAGCTGCGAGGGGATCTCGTTGGGCTTCAATTCGTCATCGAACGTCAACCCGGTCTCCCCCTGGAACGGTTCGACCCGTAGTTTCACCTGGGCAAACTGTGCCACACCCGCAATTTGCCGGTTGAACTCGCCAGTGACCGTCACCGCATTCCGCACAGTCTCGCGATAGCTGACGCGCGGTTTGTGCGTGCGGATCTTTAGGTTGAACTCGCGCTCGAGGGTGTGTTGGATCACCTCCAGGTGCAGTTCCCCCATTCCGCTGATGATTGTTTGCCCCGTCTCTTCATTTGTCACTGCCGTAAATGTCGGATCCTGCCGCGCGAGAATCGTCAGTGTCTGTGCCAGCTTTTTCCGGTCGGCGCTCGATTCCGGCTCGACCGCCGTCGAAATCACCGTTTGCGGGAAAACGATGCTCTCCAGCAGCATCGGGTGCTGCTGCGCGCACAGGGTGTCGCCGGTGACAACGTCTTCTTTCAGTCCCACCACCCCCACGATGTCCCCCGCCTCGACTTCGTCCACCTTTTCACGGCTGGCGGCCTGGATGTGCCACAATTGGCTGACCAACTCCTTCTTTTCGGTCCGTGGGTTGAGCACGCGAGACCGGCTTTTGAGTACGCCGGAATAGACCCGCACGAAACACAAATCACCGTGCTGATCGCTCTGAATCTTAAACACCAGCCCGCAAAACGGGTCCTTGGGAGACGGCTTGCGGACCTCGGTTTGGCCCTTCTTTTTTCCGACCGTATTGACCCCTTCGACCGGCGGGCGGTCCAGCGGGCTGGGCAGGTATAGGGACACCGCATCCAATAGCGGCTGCACGCCGATATAGTCCAGTGATGATCCGCACAACACCGGCTGCAACTGTCCGGAGATCGTGCCCTGCCGCAGCAGGCGGTGGATATCATCCACGGCGATCTCCTCCGTCTCGAGGTAACGCTCCATCACCTCTTCGTCCAGTTCGGCAACCGTTTCCAATAATTGCGCCCGGGCAATCGCAGCCGCTTCTTGAAATTCCTCGGGAATCTCTTCGGTCCACATCGATGCGCCGCGGGACTCCTCGTCGAAATAGACCGCCCGCTGCTCAATCAGGTCGATGAGCCCGCGAAACGCCTGCGGATCGGGAGGGGAACCAGCCCCCATCGGAATCTGAATTGCCACCGGATTCGCGTTCAGTCGGACCTTGATCTGCTGAAACGTCCGGTCAAAATCTGCGCCGATACGATCCATCTTGTTGATAAAACAGATCCGCGGCACTTGATACTTGTCCGCCTGTCGCCAGACGGTTTCGCTCTGTGCCTCAACGCCTTCGCGGGCGCTAAAAATCACCACCCCGCCGTCGAGAACCCGCAAGCTCCGCTCCACCTCAGCCGTAAAATCGACGTGCCCCGGCGTGTCGATGATGTTGATCGTCGTGTCCCGCCAGGTGCAGGTCACCGCTGCCGAGAAAATCGTGATGCCCCGTTGCTGTTCTTCGGGATTAAAGTCGGTTTCGGTCGTACCGTCATCGACGTTCCCCATCCGGTGCGATGACCCCGTGTAATACAGAATCCGCTCGGTCGTGGTCGTCTTGCCCGCATCAATGTGGGCGATGATCCCGATGTTCCGAAGTTGTTCGATGTTTCTGGACATGAAACCGAATCTTAAACACAAATGAGCTGATAAGCTGACATCACGGCCGGCCGGCGGCACCCGCAGCGCGCCGAAACCCCCTCAGACACACGTCCCCGCCGGTGGGTTCGGCCGGCGGCTGAGTCCCGTTCATATCGACTCAAACGCAAAACCACAAGACGTCTGTCTGGCCCGCGAACGCCGACCGGCCTCGGCGCAAAAAGGAACGCGGGACTTTACCGGTCAAGTCCCGCGCCGAAATGTCATGGGAACCGCTGGCTTTGCCGGTGCAATTTTCTATGCGTGCAAATCCTGCAAAGCGCTGGCACGGCCAGTGCCGCCCGAATCATTAGGTTTGAAAGTGCACTAGCGACGGCTGTAGCCGAAGTGGGCGAACGCCTTGTTCGCCTCGGCCATGCGGTGCACGTTTTCCCGCTTGGTCATCGCCGCGCCTTCACGGCGATACGCGGCGAGCAATTCATCCGCCAACCGCGTCGCCATCGGGCGGCCCCGTTTCCCGCGGGTCACCTCGAGAATCCAGCGGATCGCCAGGGTTTGTTGCCGTTTCGGACCGACAGGCGTCGGCACTTGATAGGTGGCACCGCCGACACGCTTGGAGCGAACCTCGACGGCCGGCTTGACGTTCTCAACCGCCGAGTTGAACACCTCGATCGGTTCTTGTTCGGGAGCACGTGCCTTGATGATGTCGAGCGCGTCGTAAAACAGGTTCTGTGCGACGCTCTTCTTGCCGTCCCACATCAGACAATTGATAAACTTCGACGCCAACAGCGACCCGCAACGCGGATCGGGACGCAACTGCGTCCGGCTGGCAGTAAATCGGGTGGCCATCTGCTAATTATACCTTTCGCAAACCTGCGATTTTGAATTCGTTTTGAAGTTTCGCACGTTCGATGGAATGTGCTACTTGGGCCGCTTAGCTCCGTAACGGCTGCGGGCCTGGCGGCGATCCGACACACCCAGGGTGTCCAGCACGCCCCGAATAATCTTGTAACGCACACCCGGCAGGTCGCGAACACGACCGCCCCGCACGAGCACGATCGAGTGCTCCTGCAGGTTGTGCCCTTCGCCGGGGATGTAGGCGGTGACTTCCTTGCCATTCGATAGACGCACACGAGCCACCTTCCGCAGCGCGGAGTTCGGCTTCTTCGGCGTGATCGTCTTCACCTGCAAGCAGACCCCTTTCTTTTGCGGGCACGTTTCCAGCAGCGGAGTCTTGCTCTTTTGGGTCTGCTTCTTGCGCGGTTTTCGCATGGGTTGGTTGATTGTCGGCATCAACTGTACCTGAGTCGTTCTATAGACTGCTCTAGCCGGAGGTTAGGAGCCCGTGGGCGCCAGCTCTCAATGGTTCCCGAACCCCCAATCGGGACGGGCGCTGGCGATGCTTCCGGGAATCCGGCCGTGATCGTATCTTCGAATTTCTTTTACAAATCGTTTCAAAACCCTCTGGTGCGTCGCGCAGACGCTTGCATGCGAGTTTCTCGAACACGCACAACCGGGTTTTGAAACTGGCTCTAGTAGGCTAAGCAGCGGTGTTGACTGCG
>CALFYU010000665.1 GCA_937952455.1 uncultured Planctomycetaceae bacterium | reverse complement strand
TACGTAGTAGAGATTCTCCTTTCGCAGACTGAGGAACGTACCGAGCCATTCGGGGATCTGGGTGACAATATCGGGCCGGACGGTCGTCTCGTCGGCAACTTCCTTGGCAAGTCCAAGATACAACATCATCGTTCCCAAGGTGACGATAAACGGCACCACGCGCAGATAGCTGATCAAGACGCCATTGAGCAGACCCGTCAGGCATCCGGTACCAATCGCGGCGAGCAGCGCAATGGGCGCGGAATATCGGGAAACCTTGGGAGCCTCCGCCTGAATCGTCTCCAATTTCTGCTGCAGTTTCGGCAGTTGATTTTGCAATGCCCCGTGTTCGGCGTCGAGTTTTGCGATCGCCGCCTGATCCGGTGTTTTGCGACGGCGCTGTCGCTCGAGTTCGCGGGGAATTCGTTCCAAGCGGTCTTGGGCATCGTTAATTTTCTGTTGCACGCCGGCGACATTGTCACCGTGCACAATCACCACGGCGACGTCTTCTTTGAGACACCACGCCAGGACCGTTGCACAGAGGGCCAAGCTGGTTCCTGCCGATAGGTCAATGCCTCCGGCGATGATGATGATCGTCATACCCAGTGCGGCAACCGCGACGGTCGCGGTTTGCACAGAAATCGACTGCATGTTCCTCGCGGATAAGAAACTCCCGCCGTCCTCCTGAAGTCCGTCGGCGATGCCAAAAAACAGCACGACAACCCCCAATGCCAGCAAGGGTCCAAGCGCACCGACCAGGGCGCTCCACCCCATCCGCGGCAACAGCGTGAGTTTGTTCTTGGTAGTCGTGGGGGGGGTGGTCATGGTTCCCGGAGTATGCGATTGTCGGCCGCTAAGACGTGCAGAAAACTGCCCCCCAAAGAGGGGCGAAAGATATTCACGTACCACTTTAGCGGGGCGGCGGCCCGATATCATCTGCGCACGCAAGAAACGTTTGGCCATCTACTGCGGCGACGTACCGACCGGCGAGACCGCGATGCCAGTACCGGCGCAATCAGAGGCTGGGACGAATAGAGGCCGGTGGCCCGCGACTCTCACGTCAAGCCCCAAATCAACGTTAATCGCTCGTGGGCGGAGGCTCGAACTCGAACGCCTGCCATTTCATCGCCCGATCGAGCGGTTCAATGCGGAGCATCACGATGCCGTCCTGGAACAGGCGGACGGTGCCGGTCGATTCGGAGACGGTTATGGCGATCGCCTTGGTCGATTTGGAAATCGCCGCCGCCGCCCAATGCCGCGAGCCCAGTCCCTTGGAAAGTGTCAAGCCATGTGCCGGGGCGTCGAGATAAACGCCGGCCGCCTCAACGAAACCGTCCGACGTAATCACAAACGCGCAGTCGATCTGGGCAAATTCCTTGATGCTCTCCCGCGTGCGGGGATCCCGAAACTGGCGTTCTTTCTTTGCGTAGCCGCGAAACGGATTGTGGATCGTCGGATGTGACAAACGCAACACCTTGCGGTGGTCCCCGACGACAAACGTGGTGCCGACCGGTTTCCCCTCACGCCCTTCACGGCCGATTTCGCAGGCCAAGTCCACCACCATTCGCAAGGTCTCCAACGGGACCTGTGTCTCCAATCGCTGCAGATCGCGGGCGGTCAAGCGGACCAAATGCTCGGTCAAGTTCACGATGCTGATAGTGTCGACCGCATTGACCTCGAAGCCGGGATAGATCGCCACCACCGTCACGCCCGGCCGCAGCAGGTCGTCGGCGATTGCCTCCAACAGCGCTTGGCTGAGCTGCATCTGCACCGTTTCCGGCTCATTGATCAGCGGTACCAACGCGACGCCGTCTTCCGAAGCACAGCGTTGCACGTCCGGCTTGTCGCTGGCCACCAGCAAAGGCGACTTGCCAATCGCCCGTTTGATTGCGTCGAACTCGTATGGCAAATCCGCTAATAAAACGATCGCCTCCGCGTCAATTTTCTGTGCGGTACGGCGGGCCGCATCGAGTACGGCCTCGAATTGTTCGGAGATCGCGGTGCGTTTCATCAAGCGACGGTCGACGTTTTCATGCGATGTATGGCGGGTACGGATGGGACGGGCCAGTAGGCGTCCGGCGCGCCAATTCGCGCCAAGCGCTCCAGCATCCCCAGTTTAGGCGAATTGCGAGCGAGGTCAACGCTCCGCCGCCTCGACAAATTGCTGCCCGTATCTGCCGTTCCACCGAGCAACACGTCACTTGGTCTCGGCGGAAGCCGGCTGCACCTTCTCCGCAACGACTTCCGACGACGCGACCGATTCGGTCAGTTTCGTCGCGGTGTGGAGCGAGGTCCCCTCGCCGAACGCATTGACCACCGACTCATTGACAGTAATCAGCTTGGCCACGATCAGCCCCTTTTGCATATCGAAGGTGATCGTCCCCTCGGTTTGCCGCTGGCTCAATTGGGCCAGGATTTCTTCGTTGTTCACCGGTGTCAGGATGGAGGTCTTGAAGCTGATCTTCGCCAAGTCGCCTTCGACCGATTCCAACTCATAAACCCGTACCATATCGATCGCGCGTTTCAGCCCACCCTTGATTCCGACCTCTTGTTGAAACGGATCTTTCCACGTGTCGCCGACAGCGACCGGTTCCGCGGGCAGCGGAATCAAAAAGCCCTGATGGTCCTGCGGGGGCCGTTTGCGGGGAGCGATCTTCTTGTCCCCCGACGGTTCCACCACCTGCAGCAGCTTACCCTGGGGAGAATAATCAATCACCGCCGTCGGGTGGCCGATCTTGGCCAACGTGTCGCGAAACTTGCGATGGTGATATTTCGGGTCGTCGCTTTTAAAGATCTCCGGCGGATTGTCGCCAAACTGCACCTGTTGATGCGCTTTATCCAATTGCAATTCCAATGTCCCGGTCCCATCCGGGGCGACGCTGATTACCGTGTAGTGTTTCCACAGTTTGCTGCTGTTTTTGTCGACCTGTTTGGCTTCTTTAAACCTTACTGACATCTGCGCCTGAAATTCAGACGCCAAATGGACCACCTGACCTGTGGTGAAGACATAGGCGAGTTTGTATCGTTGAACGCTCTCCTCCGCGGCTGCCGGCGTGTCCGCGTCGGTTGCAGCGGTCGCATCCGTGTTTTCACATGCCGTAAGCGACGGCGTCCAGCTCGCCCAGGCAATCAACAGGACCAATGATCGGCGGATCAAACAGCAATGCATCGTGCGGTTCCTTCCGTGAAACGCAACCGGCGTGGTTTTCGGCCGAAATATGTGAGGTGAGGAGGCGGGGCGGTTGCATCGCGCTCGCGGCGCAGCGGCACCCCGGCCCACCGTTTCCAGGCGGCGGATGCTAACAGAATCACCCCAGCGGGTGGAGACGAAATCGGCTGATTCTTGCCGGTTCGTCCTAATCCGCCGCCGCAGTCTCGCAGGACTTCACCGCGATTTCGCCGCCGGCCATCACGATCTCAAAACCGAGATCTTCGATCATCCGCACGTCTTCCTCCGCGGGTTGGCCAGCCGTTGTGAGATAGTCACTCACAAACAATGAGTTCGCCGCATACAGCGCCTGCGACTGCAGACTTTTGAGATGCAGTTCGCGGCCGCCGGCGATGCGAATCTCCGTCGCCGGATTGGTAAAGCGGAACATGCACAGCGCCCGCAGGCAGTCGCGCGGATTCAGGTCGCGCTTGCCTGCCAGTGGCGTTCCGTCGATCGGGTGTAGGAAATTCACCGGAATCGATTCGACCTCGAATTCCCGCAGGGCCATTGCCATGTCGACAACGTCACTGTGCTGTTCCCCCATGCCGAGAATCCCGCCGCTGCACAGCTCCAATCCCGCATTGCGGGCCGCTCTCAGGGTGGCAACGCGATCGGCGTAGGTATGCGTCGTGACAATATCGGCGTGATAGTTTTCGCTGGTGTTCAGATTATGATTGATGCGGTCCACGCCGGCGTCTTTGAGCACCTGCGCATCTTCGGGTTTGAGCAGTCCCAGACAGGCACAAATGTGAAGCGGATAGGCCTGCTTGATCTTCCGCACGGTCGCGGCGACGTGCTGCAGTTCCCGCTGAGTCGGTCCGCGTCCGCTAGCGACAATGCAATAGGTCTTCGCCTGCGATTCATAGGCCCGCTGGGCTCCGGCCATCAGCGTCGCTTCGTCGCTCATTACGTAGCGGGGAATTTCGGCATCAGAGACCTTGGACTGCGAACAATAGCCGCAATCCTCAGGACATAGTCCGCTCTTGGCATTCTGCAGAAAATAGAGCTGGACCTTGCGGCCGAAATAATGGTGGCGGATCCGAAATGCGGCCGCCAACAGCGCCGGAACCTCCAAATCGTCCGCTTCAAGAATTGCCGTCGCGTCATCGCGTCCGCAATGTTCGCCGCCCAGGACCAAGGTGGCCAAATCGTCCCAACGCGGCATTCCGTATGCTGAAGAATCCATTGAGTTCATTCGTCTAATGTGCAGAAATTGACCACCGATCGGCCTTAAAGGGGCCTGATTCTAACCTCCCGCCCCCCTGGTTGACCAGCCGAGCGTCGCATTCGACTTCAAACCAAGAAAGTGACGCATTTTTTTCAAATCACCCGAATTTCTTCCGATTTTTTCTGTAACAAACGAGCGAGAACTACGCTTGGCCTGGTGCGATTTGACCGGGGCCAGGCGTGTCAGCCCTTTTTTTCGTAGAACCAGTTTCAAAGCCCGGTTGCGCTCCTTCGATAACCTTTGATGAAAGTGTCTGAGTGACGCATCAGAGGGTTTTGAAACTACTTATAGTGTAAAACTATTGATGCCAGACAATTGGAAATGAAAAGGGTATTGGGGAAACTTTCACGGTCGTTGAATTCCGAGTCCAGGTCGACAGCCCGCCGCCCATCAACCGAACGAGCGGGCCTGCCGACTTCCGGACCACATGAAAACGAAGTCTCGCACTCTGAGTCGTGCGATTCGGCGATGATTCGGCAACTCGCGGCCGCTTTGCTCCACGAGTTCGGCCCTCGCTGATTCATCCCGGCGGTGGCGGCTGTCAAAGGGGATCATCGACGCGGGACAGCTCACGTCGCGCTGGCCGATTGGCCCAGGGCTTGGCTCATCGCGGCGTCCGCTTCACGCAGCAAGGATTCGGTCTGTTCCCAATCGATACAGGCGTCGGTAATCGAGACGCCGTATTTCAGCGCGGACGGATCGTCGCCCAGGCCCTGATTGCCGGCGTTGAGATTGCTTTCCAGCATCATACCGATGATCTGCCCGTTTCCCTCAGCCCGCTGGCGCAAGACGTCGCGAAATGCGGGGATTTGCTGCTCGTGATCCTTGTTGGAATTGGCGTGGCTGCAGTCGACGACGATATTCGGACGCAAACCGGCATCGATCATCGCTTGGCCCGCCAGTTGCACATGGCGGGCGGAAAAATTCGGCCCGGAACGCCCGCCTCGCAATATCAAGTGCGCCAAGCGGTTACCGGTCGTATTCACGATACAGGTCTGCCCCTGCTCGTCGATTCCCAAAAAACTGTGCGGCGATTGGGCCGACTGCATCGCCTGAATGGCGATCGCCGGATTGCCGTCAGTCGCGTTTTTGTACCCGACCGGCATCGACAATCCACTGGCCATTTGCCGGTGCGTTTGGGATTCGGTCGTCCGCGCCCCAATCGACGCCCAGGAGACCAAATCGGCCGTGTACTGCGGCGTGATCGGGTCGAGCATTTCCGTGGCCGTCGGCAACTGCCATTCCGTAACCTGTCGCAACAACGTCCGCGCACGGCGCAGTCCCTGTTCGATGTCGAACGTGCCATCTAGATTGGGGTCGTTGATCAACCCTTTCCACCCGACGGTAGTCCGTGGTTTTTCAAAGTAGACCCGCATGATGATCAACAGCGTGTCGGATAGTTCATGAGCTAACTTCACCAGCCGCTCGGCGTACTCCAGCGCGGCCTGTTCGTCGTGAATGGAACAGGGACCGACGATGATCATCAGCCGCTGATCATCGCCGCTGAGGATTTTGCCGATCATGTCGCGACTGGTGAGGACGCAGTCGATCGACTCGTCGCTGGCGGGCAACTGTTGCTTGAGTTGGCTGGGTGAGACGAGCGGAACGGTCCCGCGTACGTGGATATCATGTGTAGAGGCCATGAGTGTGCCCTCGGGGGAGGTATTCAAGCGAACCCGGACTGCATCGCCATGCGCAAGCCGTTTTTCAATAATACCTTATGAAACGGTTGTCCGGGAAATCTTCGAGAGAAATTGTGTGCAACGACGCCGGGTGTCTGCACGCTGAAATTGCTGATGAATCCCCATTGTAAATCCCAAAGCGCTCAATTGTCCACCCGCGATCAACCATTGCCAATATCGCCACCGGCCGGCCCCCCGCTTTGCCGGGGGGTCGCGCTATGGGGGGCGGGGATTGGGGGTTGGTGCGGCGCGCAAAAAACCGCCCCGTCGGGATCGGGGTGATCGCCGGCGGGGCGGGGGTTTATGCACTGGTTGGAGAGTTCGTCGTGAGTCGGTGGTTCGCGACGTGTTGTGTGAGCGGTTTTGTCTGGGGTTTTTTGAACCGGTTGTCAGGCCGGTTTGGTCGCGTGGCCTCACCCTGGCAGGCGAGGTCACGACGTGGGTTTCACTTTTGTTCCAAAAGCTCGTTAGTGCCTGTTGTGGAAGACTCGTTGTGTGAGTCCCACCGACGGGCGGTAGCGAGTTTTGGAGAGTGAAACGTGGATTTTCCTTAGAAAGGAGGTGATCCAGCCGCAGGTTCCCCTACGGCTACCTTGTTACGACTTAGTCCCAATCACGGAGTTGACTCTAGGCGCCTGCCTCCCGAAGGTTAGCTTGGCGACTTTAAGCACCCCCCACTTTCGTGGCTTGACGGGCGGTGTGTACAAGGCTCAGGAACATATTCACCGCGGTATGCTGACCCGCGATTACTAGCGATTCCGGCTTCATGCAGGCGAGTTGCAGCCTGCAATCCGAACTGGGGGACGTTTTTTGAGATTTGCTTACTTTCGCAAGTTCGCGTCCCTCTGTGCGCACCATTGTAGCACGTGTGCAGCCCTGGACATAAAGGCCATGATGACTTGACGTCGTCCCCACCTTCCTCCGGTTTGACACCGGCGGTCTCGTTAGAGTCCCCGGCATGACCCGCTGGCAACTAACGACAAGGGTTTCGCTCGTTTAAGGACTTAACCTAACATCTCACGACACGAGCTGACGACAGCCATGCAGCACCTGTGCTGGTTTCACCCGAAGGCAGACTCATCCCTTTCAGGCGAGCCATCCCAGCATGTCAAATCCAGGATAAGGTTCTTCGCGTTGCCTCGAATTAAGCCACATGCTCCACCGCTTG
>CALFYU010000664.1 GCA_937952455.1 uncultured Planctomycetaceae bacterium | reverse complement strand
AATGTCCATTCCCGCAGTGTGTCAGTCACCCGCTCCGGCTCGACCGCCGATTCATTTTCCAGTAATGGCCAAAGCAGCTTCATCGCCCCTTGAATCAAACTCCCGGAGGTAAAACAGCTGCCGACCCCCGTAATCCCCTCGTCCGTATGCACTTCGATCAGCGTATTGAGGTCCTCTTCCGGCTCGTGTCCTTGCGGCCACCCACCGTCCACCGTTCCACCGGTGAGCGGAATCACATCGATTTTGACAATCTTCATCGGGTTCAAATTCCTGGTTTGGGGTTTTCCAACTGTCGAGCAACTGCAACAACCCGTTCGCCGCGCCGCGACGAAAACTGGGCGCGCTGCGCGCCCGATCGGAAAGGCAATGTCCACGGCGCCGCTTTGTATGTCTTCGGCGCCCTACCGCGACGCGGTCGGGCCACGCTGGGGATTCCTGCAACCAGGATACTGCACCGTTGCGGCGGGCGATATGGTGGTCCGCTTGAAAGCCCAACCGCCGTGGCTATACTTTCGTGCGGGTTGCTTGACGGCACAGGGCCATGCTGCGGCGACCTTGCCATGTCATGCTCAATCGCTCAAGAAGGGCGGAGATGAGCAGTCATCACGGGCCGCTGCCCGCGATGGAAAACGACGTTTCTTTTCCGTCTGTACGTACAGGCGAAAAACGCCGCCGCGCCGGCGGCAACATCGACGAAAAATAGACATCAGTTCACCTTCAGGAGACGACCCCACGATGACCGTTCAAGTCGGCCAACCCGCACCCGATTTCGCCGTCCAAGCCTACGATCGCACCAAAGATGGCTCGGACGACCAATTTCAGGATATCAAACTCTCAGATTACAAAGGCAAATGGGTTTGCCTATTCTTCTATCCGCTCGACTTCACTTTCGTCTGCCCGACCGAAATCGTCGCCTTCAACAATGAACTCGGTGAATTCCAGGACCGCGACTGCGAAGTCTTGACCGCCAGCACCGACAGCGTCTATTCGCACAAAGGCTGGTGCGACAGCCACGAAGACCTGGCCAAGCTGAACTACCTGATGCTCGCCGATACCAATCACAAGATGTCGGAAGACTACGGCGTATTGCTGGCTGAAAAAGGGATCGCCTATCGCGGCGTGTTTCTGATCGACCCCCACGGCATCGTACGGTGGTTGGCCGTCCACGACTTGGGTGTCGGCCGCAACGTCGCCGAAGTGCTCCGCGTCTTGGACGCGTTGCAAACCGACAAACTTTGTCCCTGCAATTGGAGCAAGGGGGAAAAGACGCTGAATTAGCGCAGCAGGCCCTCACCCCCGGCCCCTCTCCCGAAGGGAGAGGGGAGTCGGGCCCATGGATTCACGGAGTCGATAAACGGAGTTCGTGTGATCACCGAGGGTATCTGTATTCTCCCACACCCTCTGGGAGAGGGTTGGGGTGAGAGTTTTCGCTCAAAACTTCGCGATCCAATGCACAATCGCCGGGGTCGCGACAATCCTAATTTCCCACGTCAAACCCGGCCGGCCCCTCAACCCCGACCCCTCTCCCAAGGGGAGAGGGGAGATTTTGGGCGCGGCGATTTCACGGAGCATCGAGCTTATGTCACTCATCCAACCATTGCCCGAAGCGGACGCCGTCGACAAAACTGCGCAGACCTACGGCCGGATTAAGGAAATGTTCGACAGCGACACGGTTCCCGAACCGTTCTTGACGTACGGCAGCGTCCCCGCTTTCTTGCAGGATTTTTACATGAACTTCAAAAAGTTCGTGTGGATTGCCGGGAAACTGGACGAAAAAACTAAGGCCATCATCGCCCTGGCGGTCAGTTCCGCCTGTAAGAATCCCGAGTGGACGAGGCGAATGAGTGAGCGGATGCGGTCGCTGGGCGGGACGGAGCAGGAAGTCGCCGACACGCTTGCCGTTGCTGCCACTTGCGGGATGTATAACATCTTCTTCAAGTTCCGCGACATCAGCGGCAGCGACATCTTCAACGGCATGTCCGTCGGACTGCGGGCGCACACCTTTGCCAATACAACCCTGAACGATCAAACCGTCGAGTTGATCAATATCGCCGTCAGCGACATGAACGGCTGCAAGCCCTGCACCTCCGGTCACGTCGAAAAGGCGCGGCAGTTGGGGCTGAACGACGAACAAATCCTGGAAGCGGTGCAATGCGCCGCCACGATCGCAGCCGGCGCGAATTTTTTGAATTCCGCCGCTCTCTAACTGCCCTCGCGGGGAATGCCAATGCTCTTTTTGAGCTGCTAACCTTGTTGCTCGCGGCTCCATTCGGCGATGATCGGCGCGACTTCGCGCAGCACGCGCTGCATGTCCTGCACGACGCCGTCTTCCAATTCTTCGGTAGAGATCCCCTCGCACGCGTCGACGCAGGCCTGAATCCGTCGGAGCATGGCCGCGTCCTGGACTGGGGTTGGCTGCTCACTGCTTTGCGACGGGCGATTCGTGGAGCCGACAGCGAAGTGGGGAGCGTCCAATGGCTGCGTCGATTCGTTCATTCCGGTGTCCTGATCAATTCCGCAAATTTTGAGACGTGAGAATTGTGAAGTGGCCCATAACGGCCCGGTGAGCCGTTGTTCTACGCTATCGGAATAATCGGCCTTCATTCCGTAGAAATTTCAGGCACGGACACAGATTTCCTCGTGAAGCTCTCAACTTCCGCCGAATGCGCGCTACCGTCATTCTCACCGATGGGCTTGCAATGGCAGCCGACTCGGCGACAATCTCAAAAATCGCCGGGTCCCAACCGTGCGCCCGGCATGCGCGTCGCGACCTCCTTTCCGATCACTCGGGCGGCACGAATGGATTCTACCCCAGCCCAAATTCGCCGCCCGCCGCCCACCCGCTATCAGGGGAGCAAGTACAAATTACTCCCCGAACTCGCGCAGGAGTTTGCCAAGCTGGATTTCCACACGGCACTGGACGCCTTCGCCGGCACCGGCTCAGTCGCCTACCTGCTGAAAAGCCTGGGCAAGCAAGTCACCGCCAACGATATGCTCCTCAGCAATGAGTTGTCCCTGCGTGGCCTGATCGAGAATCAGCGGAGCACACTCACCGAAAACCATATTGAAAACATCTTCACCCGGCATACGGACCGCACCTACGACGACCTAGTTGAGCGCACATTCGCCGGCACTTATTTCACTGACGACGAGAACCGCTGACTGGACGTCGTCGTGCAAAACGTCCCCCACTGTGCCGACCGGTTCCAACGAGCGATCGCCTAGTATGCGCTGGTCCAAGCGGCGATCGCTAAACGGCCTTACAACCTGTTTCACCGCCGAAACCTTTATATGCGCACCGCCGACGTGCCCCGCAGTTTCGGCAACAAAGCCACCTGGGACACGCCGTTCGAGGACCATTTCCGCCGCCACGCCGCCGCCGCCAACACTGCCGTTTTTGACAGTGGCATAAAGTGCGGCGCGACGTGCCAGGATGTCTTGAACGTAGGTGGAGAGTTCGATTTGGTCTACATCGATTCCCCCTACATCAACGGCAAAGGAAACGGCGTCGATTACCGTGACTTCTATCATTTCCTGGAAGGCTTGGCAGACTACAGAAATTGGGAGCCGCATATCGACCGATCGCGCAAACATCATCCGCTTAGGCGCGTCGCTTCTCCGTGGACCGATCCACAAGCGATCCATGCCGCATTCGACCAGCTCTTTGGCCGTTTCGCGGACTCGATCCTCGTGGTCTCGTACCGCAGTGACGGCATCCCCAGGATCGACGAATTAGCGGCGCTGCTGCGGCGACATAAATCGCGCGTGCGGGAAATCCCGCTGGGCCGTTACCAATACGCGCTCTCAAAGAACCATCGCTCGCAGGAAGTCCTGCTGATTGGCAAGTGATCCATCAGGCAGCGCCGAGCACGACGGCAAAGCCGTCGGTTTGGGATGATTGTGTTCGCATCGCGTGCGCGGGCCTCCTGACAGTTGTGCGCGGGTCTCCCGGAAGTTGTGCGCGGGTCTCCCGGTAGTTGTGCGCGGGTCTCCCGGTAGTTGTGCGCGGGTCTCCTGACCCCGCACTAGCGTCGACCGCAGGTCTCCCAGACAAGGCATGAGGCCTGAGGCGACAGGCTTGAGTCCCCTATCGAATTCCGCACACCATCCCAATGCACTAATTCTGCCTATCGCCGACCGCCGACTACTCTCCCCTCATCGCTTGTCGCGCTCTCGCCGACTACCTATGATTTTCGAAAAAATGACGAAACGCGGGCGAGGAGATTGATGGGACTTTTTGATAAATTCAAGCAAGGGCTGGCCAAAACCAAGGCCCTGTTGAACACCGACGTCCGTGACTTGTTCAAGTCGGGCGAAATCCTCGGCGAGGAGCAACTTGAGCGGTTCCACGCGCGGTTGATCTCCACCGACATGGGGGTCGTCGCCGCACAGGCGATTACCGACCAACTGCGAAAAGAACATCTCGGCCGGACGGTCGACGTGGATGCTCTCTGGCGGACCGTCAAAGAAACTCTCAAAGGGCTGTTGGTCGGCGAGAACGATGCCACGTGGAATCCCGAGGATCCCCTCTCGCCGCTCAATTTGAGCTCCGACGGCACGACGGTCATCCTGGTCGCCGGCGTCAATGGCGTCGGCAAGACGACCTCGATCGCCAAGCTCGCCAATTTTCTGCAGAAAAACGGCAAGTCGGTTCTTTTGGCGGCAGGTGACACGTTTCGCGCGGCGGCCGTTGAACAACTCACGATGTGGAGCCAGCGGCTAGGCTGCGAGATCGTCACCAAGCCGGACGGCACCGACCCCGCCGCGGTGGCGCATGCAGGCTGCACGGCGGCGCTGGAAAAAGGGATTGATTGCGTCATCATCGACACCGCCGGCCGGTTGCAGACGCAGCAAAACCTGATGAACGAGCTGTCGAAAATCGAACGAGTGATCCAAAAAGTGATTCCCGACGGCCCGCATGAAGTGTTGTTGGTCTTGGACGCCACCACGGGGCAAAACGGGATCAGCCAGGCACAGAAATTCTCTGACGCCGTACAGTGCACCGGCATCGTGCTGGCCAAACTGGACGGGACCGCCAAGGGGGGCGTGGTCGTCGCCATCCGCCGCGAAATGGGGCTGCCGGTCAAATACGTCGGCGTCGGCGAACAGATCGACGACCTGCAACTCTTCGCCCCCGATGCATTCGTCGATGCGCTGATTGACTCCTGACCTCACCGGGTGTGTGACGAATCGTCGAATTTGCCTCCCCCTGTGCGCACCCAGTTGGCCGCACGCCGGAACGGCAGCGGCGGATTCTGGAATTCGGCGACCGGCCCATTCCGCACGAATTCCCGACCGTTGCTAATGGCAATGGGGAGTGGGTCGGCATACAATCGGAACGGAAGAATTCGCCGCCACCCGATACGTTTCAGGCCCTCTCCGCCATAGATTCAGTCCGCTCCCATGCCCAGCCTGACCGTCGAAAACTACCTCAAGACTGTCCTGCAAATCTGCGTGCAGGCCGATTCCGAATGGGCTTCGACCGGGCAGATTGCCGCCGCTCTAAGCGTTTCGCCCGGCACCGTAACCAGCATGCTCAAGACTCTCTCCGACAGCAGTCTGGCCACGTATAAACCCTACTCCGGCGTCAAATTGACCAAACAGGGCCGCATGCTGGCCATGCGGATGTTGCGACGGCATCGGCTTTTGGAATTGTTCCTCGTTCAAACGCTCGACCTCACCTGGGATCAAGTGCACGATGAAGCCGAGCGGATGGAACATGCCGTCAGCGATGAATTGATCGATCGTATCGATGAGTTCTTGGGGCAGCCGGAGGTCGATCCGCATGGTGATCCGATCCCCACGGCCGACGGAACGCTGACGGGCGAGGATTCCGGCATACCGTTGACCGCTACGGATGACGGCGACACCATCCGCATTATCCGCGTCCGCAACCAGCAGCCGGAGTTTCTCAGGTACCTGGCCGATAACGGAATGGCGCTGGGAGCGGTCGGGACGGTGCGGGAAAACAGCGAGGCGGGCGGCATCGTGGCGGTCCAAATGCCGGAAAAACTGGTCACTTTGGGCCAGGCGGCGGCGGAGATGCTGTACGTTGAACGGATCGAGAACGAATAACCACTGCTTCGCCGCAGAGATTTGAGCTAGAATCTGATTGAGAACCGCTTTACGGCACTCGCCGGCCGGCGGAATCGACAGAGAGTGACGCATGACACCTTTGAGAATCGGCATGATCGGCATGGGCACCGTCGGCGGCGGCGTGGCCAGAATCCTTACCGCGCAGCCCGAGCGAATCGAACGCCGCGCGGGACGCCCGATCGTCCTGCACCGGGTGGCCGTCCGTGACTTGCAAAAACCGCGTGACGTCGAATTGCCAGGCGGCGTCGTCACTAATCGCGTGCAGGACATCATTGACGACCCGGAGATTGACGTCGCCGTGCAACTGATCGGCGGGACCGAGCCGGCTCGCGAGATCATGCTGGCACTGCTCGAAGCAGGAAAAGACGTCGTCACGGCCAACAAGGCGCTGTTGTGCGAGCATGGCCACGAGTTGTTCACCCGCGCGCGGGAGTTGGGGCGATCGATCGCCTTCGAGGCGGCCGTGGCCGGTGGCATCCCCATCATTTCCGCATTCGGCGGCGCACTGGCGGGCAACCAGATCACCTCGCTGTCAGCGATCCTAAACGGCACAAGCAATTTCATCCTCACGGAAATGGAAGACAACGAGGAGTCCTACGAACAAGCGCTTAAGCGGGCGCAGGAGTTGGGATACGCCGAAGCCGACCCGGCGATGGACGTCGACGGCACCGACGCCGCCCAGAAGCTGGCCATCCTCTGCCAATTGGCATTTGGCGTCCGCACTACCGTCTCGGAGTTCCCGTGCGCCGGCATCGATACATTGACGCTGGAAGATCTGCAATGCGCCGCCGAACTCGGTTATCGGGTGAAGCTGCTGGCGGTGGCGCGGCTGGTGGGCAACCTGCTCGAACTGCACGTTTCCCCTACACTGGTCCGCCGAAACTTGCCGATGGCGGACGTGCAAGGCGTGTTCAACGCAGTCAAAGTCACCGGCGACGTCGTCGGGGAAGCCTGGTTCTCCGGACAGGGCGCCGGACAACTCCCCACCGCATCCGCGGTCTTAGCCGACATCATCGACATGGCGGTCGGCCGCGCGCAGTTGACCTTTGCAAACTTGGATCTGTTCGGCGGCCGGACGATGTTTCGCGTTCAACCGACCGACCAGATTGTCAGCAAATACTACCTGCGGTTTAACGCGCTGGACCGGCCGCACGTACTGGCCGACATCACCGACATCTTGGGCCGCCACGAAATCAGTATCGCTTCGGTCGTTCAGCACGAAAGCCCCGAGGTGGAAAACGGCCATGTCACCTCCGTGCCGGTGTTCATCATGACCCACCGCACCACCGAAGGGCAGATGCGAACCGCCGAAGCGGAATTGAACCGCCTCGACGCCCTCCACTCCCCCTGCGTCCGCATGCGCGTCGCCGAATGAATCGAGTGGCCAGTGGTGAGTGGCCGGTGGCCAGAATCGTGAATGCTCCAAACTCCTCGCGCCAGGCTACAAACGTTCCGCCTGCCAACTCTAAAGCCTAATGACTACGGCCTACGTCATCGGCTGGCACGCCGGGCAATAGAACGTTGAACGCTGCGCTTGGACGATTCTCTCCACGGGGGTAGTCCGGCACTTCAAGCAAGGTTCGTCCGTGCGTTGATAGACGCGATGCGCGTTTTGATAGGTACCGTTTTGATTCAGGGCGTTGCGATAGGTGCCGTCCGACAGCGTCGAGCCCTCGTGTCTAATCGCCGCCCGCAGCACGCGGCGTGTCGCGTCAAAGAGCCGTTTTATCTGCGCCGGAGTCAGTTCGTCGGCCGGTTGGCCAGGGTGGATGCCGGCGCGGTGCAGAATTTCGCTGGCGTACAAATTGCCGATCCCCGCGACGAATTTCTGATCCAGTAGCGCCACCTTAATCGGCCGCTTCGTCCGCTGGCAAGCATCCCGCCATTGCGCATGCGTGATCTGCAGGGCGTCGACCCCCAAACGGGGTGGTCCCAGTTGCTCGGTCAGTTCGCTTTCCGTATACAGCGACAGCGTCCCCAAACCGCGGCGGTCCCAAAACCAAAGTGACGCTGCCCCGTCGGCGTTATGAAAATCCCACCGTACTCGCAAATGCCCCCGGTCGGGGGGATCGTCGATCAATAACAACCCTGTCATCCGCGGTTCAATCACAATGGCATCGCCGCTGGAGAGCTTGATGACCGCCCGCTTGGCAATTCGCGTGACGGTGAGGACCGTTTGCCCCACGACGCGGCGGGCGATTTGCGGAAAGCCGGGCGCAACCGTGATCGGTTTGCAACGGCAGCGGCATTTTGTCATGGCGGTGATCGTCCGCCCCTCAACAAGCGGCCGCACCCCGCGGACCATCGTTTCTACTTCCGGCAACTCCGGCATGTTCTCGTTTTGCCTTTTCCTATTCTGTTAGCTCAGGTATGTGCCACGGAGATCAGGGAGGACACAGAGAGCTTTCCCATCGAGTCATTCATGAACTCAAGCCGCCTTATGAACTTCACCGCCGCGTTAATTTGCCAGTCGTCGGCAGATTTTTGTGACCGAAGGTTGCCGCGGACAGCCGCATCGAACAGCCAAGTCGGTCCGCTCGTCGCCTCTCCTTCTCTGTGTCCTCGGCG
>CALFYU010000663.1 GCA_937952455.1 uncultured Planctomycetaceae bacterium | reverse complement strand
GCGACCTGGTCACGTCGTAGCCGCCGCCGGGGACGAGATAATTGAGCTCGCTAGAGGTGTTCTGCCCGCCCTGCTGGTCCGACATGCAGACGCGATCCTCGTCGTCGATCGCCAAACCGGTCGGATACCGCAGGTCGTGCCCCAATGCTTCCACGCTGCCGGATACCGGATCGATCCGCAGTACCTTGCCCCGCCACAGCGTATGCTCGGCCTTGCGTTTTTTCTGCGAATAGTCGCTGCCCGTTCCGACGTACAAATTGCCCGCCGTGTCCCGCACGATGCCGGTTGTCCAATCGTGATAATTGTCGTTATAGCCCCACCCCGTGGCGACGACTTCGCGCTGATCGGCGCGGCCGTCACCGTCGGTATCCCGCAGCCGCAACAGCTCCGGCTTGTGTGCCACGATCAAATCCCGTCCATCGGCGATCACCCCGTAGGGAGCGGCAAGCCCCTCTTCAAACAATCGCAGCTCGTCTTCGACGTCGTCACCGTCACTGTCGACCGCCAGATAAACGTGCCCTTTGAGCGAAGTAAAGACCAGCTGCCCGTCCTGTGTCCAAGCAATAGCGGTGGGCATGATCGAACGCGAAAGCGGCAAACGGATTCCGTCATAGCCGGGGACCGAAGTGATTTTTTCGATGGCGAACTCCGACGACGTCGCCGGATTTTTTCCAAGCTCCTCCGGTTGGATCTCGCACACATAGCGAAATTCCCCCGATGCGGATTCGCCGGTTTGTTTGAGCACGCTCGCCGACGTTTTTCCCTCCTCCAATACGGTTTCCCAGTCGGCGGCCGATTCATCGGCAACCTCGATGACGGGATTTCCAAACGTGACCTCCGGCGCACGGCGCAACAGCACCGCCTGATACCCCTCCGGGATGCGGTCGACAGTAATCCGCCGCATCCAGCCGGTCAGGTCCCTCCGCTTCGGCACCGCCGCCGGGCGAATCGCTTCGGTCACCGAAACTTGCCGGTCGTTCTCGAAATTCAACACGTACTCGAGTTCCACACCTTTGTCGTCTTGGGAGTAACGGACCAACCGGCCGTGCGTGCCGTTCTCGCGCAGCGGAAGGAAAAGCTCATCTGATGCTGCACCGTCGGCGCGGAGGGCAATGTCCGGTTGATTCGGCGTCCCCACCGCGACCGTGATGCCGGCCGCATCCCAGAACCAGCTTTTGCCCTGCGTCCGCTGACGCGCAAAATCACCGACCCACCATTGCCGCAGACTGAACGTGTCGAGGTCGTAGAGCACGTTGTGCCGATTGGGAAATCCGACGGCGAACGATCGCGGCGTATAACCGCCGTCTGCCTTGTGATTGGTGAACACGTCGCGGACAATCCGCGGCGGTTCCTCCGGCCGGACGACGAGATACTGTTCGACAACCGCCGGATTGGTGGGAACGGTGAAGTTCGGATCGTTCAGCGCGTCCCAGATCGCCGCCAACTGTCGCGTGTTGTCGCCGTCGAGAATCTTAGGAACCGGCTTATCAAACGAGGGCATTTCCATGCCGGGAACGATCCGCAGCGGCGAGCGCGTCCAACGCAGAAAATAGGACCGCCGCATCCGCTCCCCCAACATCAACAGGTCCGAACCGCGCGTCCCCAGCGCCACGTTTCGCGGGGCAAATTCGCCGAATGCGTGGCAGGCGACGCAACTGAATCCCTTGCCTCCCACCAGTTCATGCCCGGCAATCAACGTTTGCGGACTTTTTCCGTCCGCTTCTTCGGCCGTCGCTACCGTCTCGTCGCCCGGAATGCGATCGTGGCCGATCAGGAATGCCAAGAGCGCTTGCTCTTCCTCCTCGGAATGCGCAAATCGCGGCATGCGAACCTTCAGCCACGGCAGCCGGGGCTTTTTTTGTTTTCCTCTGACCGCTACCGCTAACGCCTCATCCAGCAGCTTGTCCCCCACGGCCGTCAGCGCCGGCGGGATCAGGGCTTCGCTTTGCCCCTGCAGGTTCTCATCAGTCCGCGACATCGCCCCGGCGACAGCCACGATTCCTTTGCCCATGTCCCGTTCGTGACAATTCAAGCAATTCTTCTGCACGAGCAACCGTCGTCCGCGGTCGAACGTCCCGGCGGGAGCCGGCGCTCCGCTGTAGGCTGCGACGTAGGCGGCAATCGCCGCGTGTTCCGCCTGCGGATAGCACGGACGCTGATGGGCCGCATCATCCGCGTCCGACAAGCAGGAACGTTCAGACGTCAGCGCAGCGGCGGTCAGCTCCGCGATGCCCGTCAAATTCTCCTCGACGCCCGGAATATGGTGGCAGTTCGCACACCGCGCCGCCACGATCAATTCCCGGCCGGCATCGATGGTTTCCTGAAAATCTTCAGGTTGTTCGTCATCAATTGGTAGCGGTGAAGGTGTCAAATAGAGCGCCAGTTGTGCGCGTTCCTTATCCGACAGCTTGATCACCGGCATGCGGTGGTCGCGCTTGAGGTACCCGGGCTGCTTGAGCCAGGTATGGATCCACTCCCGGCTCCGCTTTTGGTCCAAGCGGCTCAAGTATCCACCGAACTAGTCGGCAACCGTCCCCTACTCACCGTGCGTGTGGCAAGCCAAGCAGCCGACGGACCGGAACAGGATTTCTCCCTCGCGCCGCGCCGCGGCTTCGTCCTCGACCTTACGAAGCTCTTGCGTCTCCACCGGTTGGCTGCGCAGTAGATATGCGGCAATTGCCTCCGCCTGCGTCCGATCGAATCCGAAACTCGGCATCTTGGCGTGCGAGTCGACCGCCATCGGATCGGACAACAGATTGACGATCCACTCCCGCGACAGTCCTCCCGCCGCATGGGCCAAACTCGGCGCCGGGGCGCTGAGGAGATCCTCCTCCCGGCGGTGGCAGCGGTTACAGCGATGCACGTCAAAGGCCGTCCGCCCCCGCTCGATCTGCAGCCAATCGCTGCCGGACTCGTCGCGAAACAGAAACCGCGCCGGCAACGGCTCACGCTCGAACCGTTCAGCGGACCAAAACAGTTTGACCTCCGCATCGTCCGCTGTTTTTTCGAATACCGCCTCAAGATCGAACTCGCCGAAGTCAAATTCCACCGGCGGCCCGGAAATCCAACCCGGCTGTGCGCGTTCTCCCGACAGCACCTCGAGGCCGTCGATCGTCAGCGACACCTTCCCCTGCACGTACGCATGGAACCGATACGTTTCCGGTTCCTGCAACATCAGCCGACCGGTCCACCGCGCCCGAAAATCATTGCCGCTCAAACGGCGGTCCGGAGAATCCGCTCCCCAGACGAAAGCGACGTCCGGGTCGATACGGCGCACTCTCTGCCCGTCCGCCGTATATTCGGCCGTCAGTCCGGGGAGGTAATCCTCATCCTCGAAATCGTCATCCTGCGCGCGGGCGGGCGCAACAAGCAGCAATATTATGAGCAGGCCGAGCAAGCGCCTCAGCGATTGTGGCATCAATTCGACTCCGGCGGGATTAGGCAATGAGGTCATTCAGTGGTGTGACGCGCGTCGGACGTCGTTTTCCATTATAGTGGCACCCGGCAGCGGTTTGAATAAGGGTGCCGCTGGCGGCTCCTCCGCCAGTGCCGTATCAGATTGAGTTTGCCTTGTGCGCGTGGGATCATCGACGTGCGCACTGGCGGGCAAGCCGCCAGTGGCACCTTAGAAGTATAGCGACCAAATAGGTCCGCATCGGACCGATTCAATACAGAAACGCCAGATCTCATGAGCGACGCGTCATCGGCCACGGCTTGGACAAAACTGTTGAGCGAACATCGCGCCCAGCGCGACGAGATTGCGTTGGGAGGCGGGACGGCGGCGATCGACCGTCAACACGAAAAAGGCCGATTGACCGCCCGCGAGCGGATTGCCGGCTTGATTGATCCCGGCAGCACGTTCTTCGAAATCGGCCGCTGGGCCGCCTGGGGCATGTACGAACAATGGGGCCCGGCACCGGCCGCCAGCGTGATCTGCGGATTGGCCCGCGTCGCGGGACGATCGTTTATGGTGATCGCCAACGACGCCACCGTCAAAGCGGGCGCGTTTTTTCCGATGACGTCCAAAAAAGTGCTGCGCGCCCAACGCATTGCCATGACCAATCGGCTGCCGCTGATTTACCTCGTCGACTCCGCCGGCGTGTTGCTGCCGATGCAGGATGAAATCTTTCCCGACGAAGACGACTTCGGCCGCATCTTCCGCAACAACGCGGTTCTCTCGGCCATGGGGGTGCCGCAACTGGCCGCCATCATGGGCAACTGTGTCGCTGGCGGCGGTTACCTGCCTGTGCTGTGCGACAAACTCGTGATGACCGAAGGCTCCGGGTTGTATTTGGCCGGGCCGGCGCTCGTCAAAAGTTCAATCGGGCAGACCGCCTCGCACGAGGAACTGGGCGGCGCCGAGATGCACGCGGCAATCAGCGGCACCATCGATTTTCGCGAACCGAATGACGAAAGCTGTCTGGCCCGGCTCCGCTCGCTGGCGGCGACGCTGCCCGAAGATGCGGCGAGCGACAAGTTCACGCATCAAGCGTCAACACCGCCGGCCCGCGATCCCGCTGAGTTGTTGGAAGTCGTTACTCCCGACCCGCAGCGGCAATACGAAATCCGCGACGTGATTGACTGCCTCGTCGATGCCGGCAGCTTTCAGGAGTACAAGTCGGAATACGGAAAGACGATGGTCTGCGGCTATGCGCGGATCGGCGGACGGAACGTAGGCATCGTTTCCAACCAGCATCATCCTGAAAAAACGGAGAAGTCCGGCCTGCAATTCGGGGGTGTCGTCTATCACGACAGTGCTGATAAGGCGGCGCGGTTTGTAATGGACTGTAACCAGACCTGGCTGCCAATTATTTTTCTGCAGGACGTGTACGGATTCATGGTCGGCCGCGACTCCGAGCAATCGGGCATCATCCGCGCCGGGGCCAAGTTGGTCAGCGCCATCTCCAACAGCCGCGTGCCCAAAATCACCGTTGTGCTTGGCGGCAGCTACGGGGCGGGCAATTATGCCCTGTGCGGCAAAGCGTTCGATCCGCGTTTTATCTTCGCCTGGCCGACGGCACATTATGCCGTGATGGGAGCCGGTCAGGCCGCTTCGACGATTTTGCAGGTGACAATCGCCGCACTGAAACGGCAGGGACAATCCCCCGACGCGGACGAAATGGAACAACTGCGGCAGCAAATCGTCGATTCCTACGAAGAGCAAACCGACATCCGCTACGCCGCCGCCCGGGGCTGGGTCGATGAAATCATTGAACCGACAGACACGCGCGACGCCTTGATCACCGCACTGGACGTCGCCACCCGCCACGCCGACGACGAACCGTTCCGCACGGGGGTGTATCAGGTTTGAGCGGCGCGATTGATTACGGTTCGCTTCACTTTTCGCTGAAAAAGTCCGGCATGCGTTGAATATTGCCTTCGGCGTCAACACAGCCCAGCAACGTCTGCGCTTCGCACAGCAGTACGTCGTCGCGATAGACCTGGTAGTCGTGAATCAACTTGGCCGGCGAGGAACGGACGAGTTGTGTCTTGACGGTCAGCAGATCGTCGTAGCGCGCCGGCGCGCGGTAACGGACTTCCATCTTGACGACGACGATAAACAGACCCTGCTCTTCGATTGCGCGGTAATTTCCGCCGGAGGCCCGCAACAGTTCCGTCCGCCCCATCTCGAAGAAGTTGAGATAGTTAGCGTGGTGCAGGTAGCCCATCGCGTCCGTTTCGTTGTACCGCACGCGAACCTGGATTTCGTGTTCTTGGAGCATGATCTCTTCTGGCGGCGGAGGGGGACCTATTCGTCGTCGTACTGCGACTCGTCTTCCTCCTCTTCTTCGTCGTCTTCAGGAGCGTCGTGTTCGCCAGCTTCGTCGGCGCCGAGCGGAAACATCCATTGGCGCGCGGTGAAGTCTAGGTGCGGACCGTCACCGATAAAGGGGACTCGTACGCCCGCCCGTCGGCCTCCTCTTCGCCCAATTCCAGCTTGTCCAACGCGATCTGATACAACTGCTCGCCGGCCGGCGTGGGGTATTTCCCATCGATACAGGCTTGGCACAGCGAACTCTTGGGAAAGCCGACGCACCGTGCAATCGCTTCGACCGGCAGATACTTCAAACTGTCCGCCCCCAGCGAATCGGCCATGACCTCCTCGATTTCCGGCGTCAGCGGCCCGTCGGAGAGAAACCGCGGGGCGAACAACTCGGAAATCGTCGACATGTCAATTCCGTAATAGCAGGGGGCGATGATCGGCGGACAGGCGACTCGCACGTGAACCTCGCGGGCGCCGCCCCGTTCCTTAAGCTGCGAGACCAGCACCTTCATCGTCGTCGAACGGACAATCGTGTCCTCGACAAGCAGCACTTTCTTGCCGCGGAGAACTTCCGGTAGCGGCGTATATTTTGTCTTCGCCTTGTCAGCGCGGTTGGTCCCTTCAATAAACGTCCGCCCCACGTAACGATTGCGGATCAGTCCCTCCAAACAGGGGACTTTCAATCGATACGCCAAACTGTCAGCGGCCGCCTTGGCGGTGTCGGGGACCGGGACGACGATCGTATCCTCGTCGATTTCGACGGTCTCCACCGCGGCCAATTCTTCGCCAAGCCGCTTGCGGGTGAGATAGACACTCTGGTCGTCCAGCGTGCTCGCCACATTGGCGAAATAGATCCACTCGAAGAAACAGTGGGCGCGTTTGGGGCTGGCGGTGAACTGTTGAATCGAGAATTCCCCGTCGCGGATGATGACCGCCTCGCCCGGATGCATGCTCTTGATGCTCGATTCGCGGAAACCGAGATTGGCCAGCGCCACCGACTCGCTGGCAGCGGCGAACAGCGGGCCTTCCTTGGCGTAGCAAAGCGGGCGGATTCCCAGCGGATCGCGGGCCACGAACATGTTGCCCATCGCGTTGAGATAGACGATGTTGTAGGCCCCGTCGAACTGCAGGCTCAACTCCGTCAGCATCTCAATCATTTCCGGGCGGCGATCGCCGGAGAGCTGATGACAAATCATGTGCATCAGAACTTCCGTGTCGGTTTCGCGGGCCAGATGGAAATCGTGCTCGGAAAGGATTTCGTCGCGCAACCGGGGATAGTTCGCCAACTGTCCATTGAAGGCAAAGCTGAACCATTTTGGCTTCTCGATGTGGTGCCGTTCAAACGGCTGGGCGTAGCTTTTGTCGTCTTTGCCGCACGTCGCATAGCGGACATGACCGATCGCCGCCCGTCCGGCGTACTCGCGCATCAGGGATTTGAAGCTCTCCTGATGGTTGAGGTGAAATACCTCGGTGACGGTCCCCACATCTTTGTGCGTGTCAATCAGTTGATTGCGGTGCGGGTTGTAGGTCGTCATTCCGGCCGCCAACTGCCCGCGATTTTGAATATCGAGCAGCAGCCGCGGAATGAGATTCGAGGTGTGCTCGGCCCCCTGCGGAGGGGCCAGCGGGCTGACGCCGCTGTTGGGAAGGTGATAGACCGCGGCAACGCCGCACTCATGTTTTAGCTCGGCCATCGGAGATTCGGCATTCGCTGGGGGGATGCGAGAGGGAAGGACGAAGGCAGTGCGTACTTACGGTCGGCTTCAAAAAAGACTGTGAGGTGCGCTCGCCTAAACCTGCGGTTCGCCGTGCCGAGACAAACACGAACTCGAGACGAACACAGCCGGGCTTGGAAACGGTCTTTACGATTCCTTAACAACGCTTGCATCATACTCAACGCCGCCCCCGGAACCAACTAAGAAAATGGCCGATTCTCACCACCGGCGGTGGAAACGACCGCAAACTCGGCCATGTTGCCGTAAACTGAACCATGCGGTAAATTTGAGGCTCCCGATAATTATTCGTATGGAAGCCGTGAGATGGTCAATCTGGTCCGCCGCGAGGTGATTCATTCCGCGCGCACAATAGTGGTCAAAGTGGGGACGAGCGTCCTGTCACGCGAAGACGACACGCTCAACCTCGCGCGGCTGAGCGAATTGGCCGAAGAGATTCACCGCATCCGCGAAACGGGACGACGCGTTGTCTTGGTCTCCAGCGGGGCCGTCGCCGCCGGAATGGGACTGCTCGGTTTGCGGCAACGCCCTCGCGATCTGCCGCATCTGCAGGCGGCCGCCGCTGTGGGTCAGGCGCGGCTGATCCGGCACTACGACGACTGCCTGCAAAAGCACGGCTGCCATGCCGCCCAATTGCTGTTAACCGCAGAGGATTTCGACAACCGCGCACGATATCTGAACGTCCGCAACACGCTGCTTACATTGTTCGAACACGGCGCCGTTCCCATCGTCAACGAGAACGACACCGTTAGCGTCGAAGAAATCGCGTTTGGTGACAACGACCGGCTGGCCGCCTTGGTCACGAATCTTTTGCATTCGCCGCTGCTGGTCATTTTGTCCACCGTCGACGGACTGCTCGACGGCCCGCCCGAAGCAGCCAATTCCCAGACGATTCCGCTGGTCGAATCGTGGGACGATAAGTTACTCGGTCTAGCGACCACCGATCGCAGCAAGCGCGGCACCGGCGGCATGCAGACCAAGCTGAACGCCGTCAAAATGGCGACCGCCGTCGGCGAAAACGTGATCATTGCCAACGGGACGAAACCGGGCACGCTGTCGCGGATCCTGGCAGGCGAAGAGACGGGCACGCTGTTTTTGGCACAGGGGGCTTCTGTCCCCGCCTGGAAACGCTGGATCGGATTCACCGCGGCGCCGGCCGGCACGCTGTCGCTC
>CALFYU010000662.1 GCA_937952455.1 uncultured Planctomycetaceae bacterium | reverse complement strand
TCTGGCGCTCCGGGAGCATGCGCTCCTGCTCCCGCAGCCGCTGCCGTCGGTCCACGCGGCACGCCGGGCACTCGCCGGCGGTGATCCGCAGATCGAAGATTACGTGACGCTTCTGCTGTACCACGCAGCGACACAACAGTGGGACCGCGTCTGGTCGGTGATGCCGGGTTTGGAACAAGCGGTCGCCGGAAAACCGGGACTACGATGGATTCGCGATCAGGTCCTGCGGATCAGCCGCCGGAATCACGAACTGCAACAGCGGATTCAAGACGAAGCGGCGGCGCTGGCAGCAAAACCGGTCGCCGAGGACCTGTTCCTCGCCGATTTTCTGCTAGGGCAATCCTCGAGCATCCTGCAAACCAACGAACAACTTCAGGTGTTACAAACTCTCAAGCCGGTCTTTGAGCGGCAACCGGAGTTCGTTGAAGGTCCCAAGCGCTGGTTGCAGCAGCAAGCGAACATGTTGGTCAGGAGCGGCCAAGTCCGCGCCGCCACGGAACTTTACCGACAAATGGCGACGGACTATCCCCAGGACATGCAGTTGCAGGTTGACTACGCGCATCAACTGGCCCGCCAGGAACAATTCACCGCCGCGTATGAATGGCTGGACAAAGTGCTCCAGGCGCAGCCGCTGTGGAACGAGCGCGAGCGCACGATGTTGCGGGAAACCTATGCGGGATTCCTGCTTGAGCAGTCGCGCTATCCCGATCTGGTGAAATACCTCGCGGAATGGATCGCCGAACAACCGGGCGGGCACGGTGCTTACAGTCAGTATCTCGACGCACTGATCTGGGACGGTCAGCTCGAGCAGGCAGAGCAGTTGATGTCCGATTGGTTCGCGTTGGCAAAACAAGACGGGCCGCTCAGTGACGTACAACTGGGCCAATTGACGGCGGCAGTCCGGTTGGCGATCGGGCGGGGGTATCGCCTGCATACCGACCGATTGTTGGACAAATGGGAGCAACCGTTGGCCGACGTGGTGCGCAACAGCACGGGCCGCCAGCGGCGGCTTGATCTCGCCAATCAAATCATGGGCAGCAACGTGTTCCACCAAAGCGCGGCCGCTCGCCAGATTCGTATCGAAGTCGCGGCGGAACTTCCGGGCGATTTGGAGACGTTGTCCCCTCGCGAAATCCGCATACGGGTTGAGTGGCTTTCATCGAACGATCCGGCCTTTGATCGCGACACCTGGCAAAAAATCGCCGACAAACTGCGCACTCGTTGGGCGGCGGAGACACGCGAGAACCAGCGGCGTCCGTTGGGCGATGTTTTGCAGCGAATCTATTCGCAACATTTCGACGTTGCGACAACGCTGGAATTCCTCAACGCCCGGCTGGCACGGACCAGCGATGCGTATCGCGATCACGACGTTGCCGCGATTTTCAATTTGCTAATGAAACAACCCTGGCAGGCAGAGTATGAAGACCGGCTGTGGTCGCTGGTACCCATCGTGACCGAACAGGGGTCCGAGGCGCAACAATTGGCGCTGCAAGTCAGCCGGCTGCGGCGACTGGTGGATCGGTTGATCCAACTACGGTTTGACGCCGCTTGGAGCCAGGTGGAACATCCCGATAAGCTGAAGCGCGATGAATACCGCGACAAACGCGAAGAGACCATGAAACAGGCCCGCGCCGCCGTAGCGGATCGGTTGACTCTTGAAGTGAAAAAGAGTCAACCCCCGCTGCGGGGGTGGTACGAGGCCGAAGCCATGTACCTCGACGTGCGGCTCAACCGGAATTTGGAACAGGTGGCGGGGCAATGTTGGATGATCTTGGGCGAAACGCCGCCGGAGGAGAGCGAAGAGACGCGACAGGACGGCACCGCGGCGCTGCGACAACGCGCTTTGGCGACGGTCATGAATCTCGCCGCCCGCAAAACGGCCCAGCCGGCGGAGATTGAGCGCCTGTTGGCCTATCTCAACACGGGAATCGCAACAACGACCGGCGAACAGGCCGAGAATTGGTGGGCTAAAAAGTTCCAAATGCTGGTTGCATTGGACCGTGCCGACGAACTCACGGCCGAATTACGGACCTGGATCGGGCAAACTGAATACGCCAATCATTGGCGCACGGTGCTGGGCCGATTGTTGGCTGAGCGAGGCGAAATCAACGCTGCCGTGGACCTGTTCGCAACCGTCGCGCACGATGAAGAACTCTCGCCGGCCGATTACAAGGTGCTCGCCGATTGGTATCTGGCCCTGGACCGCCGCAGCGAGTACGAACACGCACTGCGGCAGATCTATGCCGAGAGCGGCGAAGACCAATTGCAGAATTGGTTGTGGAATGCGCGCCGCCGGCAGAATAACAACGAACTGACGGCCGAACTCGATCCGCAGGTACTGTATGCCTTGCGGACGTTGTTGGAACGGGCGACGTATCCGCAGAACCATTTATCGCTGGTCCGCGAGTTCTATCAACTCAATCACGACTTCCGGCTTCTGGAAAGTCTGGCTGGGGCGGTCGTGGGGCATACGCCGGAGCAGATCTATCCGTTTTTGCAAGGGATGTCTTCAGTCCTGAGCGAGATTCGCGACGAAGCCACCGCCGATGAACTGCTTGCCAACATCAAGACGGTCCGCAAACAGGCCAAATCAGACACGGACCAGCGGGCCTTGGATATGCTCGAAGCGCTTGTCGAACGGCGGGCGGCGGAAGTCCAGAACCAACCCGGGCCGCACATCGACGCCGCCGTCGCGGCGCTGCAGCGTGCCTTCAATCGCTCCTGGGAGGAAGGTGAACCGAAACTGATGGCCGAGTTCTTGAGTTCTCTGGGCCACATTTCGCAAACTGAGTTGGCTCAGGAGCAAATACGTGAATTGCACGAACTCTACGAGCAGGCCACACCGGGTACCGAAGCACGGCTTTACATCGGGTACCGCTTGGCGATTGCCTCGACGCATTATAAGAATCTCGACACTGCCATCCGCTGGCTACAAGTCGTGCTCAATGAATACGAACAAGCAAACGAGACGTTCGTGCTGCAGGACGTGCGCGATCCCGTCTATACGTACGCCGGCTATTTGGAATCCGAACAACACTTCGCCGATGCAGAGCAAGTGGTTGCCCATTGGTACGACTTGCTCGGCGACCCGTCGCTGGGGACGCGACTCAATTACGTCTATCTGCACGCCTTACAACAGGGCGGCGAGGTGTCGCTGGGGAGCGGGGCGGATCTTTACCGCAACCTGCACCAGCGGCTTAAGCAACAACTAACTCAAGCTTCCGACGGTCGTCGCAACGAAATCGTCACGCTACTGTGTGAGGTCTATCGCGCCGCCTGGGACAAGCACATCACGGCCGCCCGGGAAGACCTACAGGGCTTCGCGACAGGAGAGGTTCCGGAAATACTCAGGCACCAGCACGCGCATTACGAATCGATCATCGGCCGCGTCACTGAGACGCTGGATGCGATCAGCGGACCGCATGCGGCGCTGGCATTCCTGGTCGCCAGCATGCAAGACGAGCCGGCCCGCTATCGCTACAGCCGCGACGACAGTTGGAACCACTCTGCA
This sequence comes from uncultured Planctomycetaceae bacterium, assembly GCA_937952455.1. Classification (GTDB taxonomy): domain Bacteria; phylum Planctomycetota; class Planctomycetia; order Planctomycetales; family Planctomycetaceae; genus Symmachiella. Next base: position 5,915 of record CALFYU010000662.1, on the reverse strand, counting down.
GGACGCATCAACGACCTCCGCAAGCGGGTGCATAAGCTGGGCGAAATCGAAGGTCCGCTGCTCCAAATCGTCACCCGCGAGTTAGAGAGGGCCTTGGTGTCGCGTCAATCGCGCAACCAGGGGATCTACCACAGCGGCTATTCGGAATACTGGTCGCAAAAGTCGCACGCGTTCGCCGCAGTCGCCGAGAAAGTCCTCGCCGCCCACCGCGATTCGCCGGCCATCGTGACCCATGTGGCCAATTATTTCTACAGTGGTCTGCAGCGGTACGACCGCGCGATTCAGGTCTTGTTCCAAGCCGACGACCGCGGCTTGCTAGATAGCAATGCCAAAAACACCTTGGTTGTGTTCCTGCACGGCCGGCAGCGGTGGGGGGAATCGATTCCCATTTTGCGCGAGTTGATCGAAGCGGACCCGAGCAACACGGTCTATCGCCAGGAACTGATGCAGGCCTATCACTTTGCCCATCGCCCAGAAGATTTGCTGGCGTTGATTGATGAGACCGACAAGTACTTCCGCGCCGAGGACCGTTGGCAGGAACCGGCCATCGCCATGTTGGCCCAAGGCTGCCTGGTTGGGCAACTGAACGAGCGGGCAATTGAGTATTTGAACGAAGTCATCGCGCTGCATCAGCGGACTCACAGTTTTCGTGGCGTGAGCAATAGCACCTTGTCGTACTACTACATCGATCTTTCCCACGCGCATGTCCGGCTTGGCCAGACCGACAAGGCGGTCGAGGCCGCCTGCGGCGCCATCGTCAGTTGGGGCCCCCGCCAGAACGAACGGCAACAGGCTCTCGATTCGCTCGTCGAGGTACTCACCATGGTTTCCGACCGCGACGCATACGCCGCCCGGCTCGACGCCGAAGCGGAAGAGACCGGACAGGACCGTCCGCTGGTACGCCGGGCGCTGGGCCAAGCCTACCTGCAACTCAACCAACCGCAACCGGCTGCCAGGCAATTGGAGCTGGCGGTCGAATTGCAGCCGTCGGATATCGAGGCCCGCAAGCTGCTGCTTAAATGCTACGAAAAACTCGAGGACCAGCCGAAGATCGTCGCGCAGTTGCTGCGGATGGCCGAATTGGAACCGCGCAACATCGACCTGTATCGCCGGTTGGGAGAACGACTCGGCGATGATCCGCAGCAACAGGAGCGTGCCTATACCTCGATCGTGGAAGCGACTCCCAACGAAAGCGAAGGGCACGTGATGTTGGCCGAAATTCGCGAATCGCAAAATAATTGGGACGCGGCGATTCCGCATTGGGAAGCCGTCGCCGAGATCCGCAAATTGGAGCCGACCGGCCTGTTAGGTTTAGCGAAAGCACAGATCCACCAAGAACAATGGACAGCGGCGACGCAAACGCTGCAAAAACTCCGCACTACGAAGTGGCCGGAGCGGTTTGACAAAGTGAAGACCAAGACACGCGACTTGCAGCGGCAAGTGGATCAACACGTCGAATAGCGTCAAGTTTGAGGCCGTATCCTTGGTTCACCCAGACAATTCGACTGTCTGCAGCAGAGATGAGAGCCGTTCGATGACGACCTCTTCATCGCGTGGCCGGCGGATTTCGATGCGGTCCAGATGGGTATACCGATCGTCGTTGAACAGTTTCCGATACTCACGACGGCGGCGACGATAGCTTTTGGTCATGTACCACAGTATCGAATCGCTGGAACAAAACGCCATCCGCGCCGTTTCATAGTTAGTCCCCCACAGGCATTCGCGGTGAACGATGCGCCGCACGGTGCGTTTGAACAAGCGCGCGAACGTGAAGGGATACGAATAGTTCAGCCACACCACCGTCGTGGCGCGGGACAAATAGATGTCGCGGAGCCGGCCTTGGCTGTAGTTGCCGTCGATGACCCATACCTCGCCGGCGACCGTATCGGTCACCATGTCGCGGAGCTCTTCAATCGGCTTGGGTTGCCAGTCGGGCTGCCAAAATAACGAATCCATCTCAATGTGCCGGACGCCCAACCGCGCTGCCAGTTTTCGCGCGAACGTCGTTTTTCCCGAACCGCACGAGCCGATGACCGAAATCCTGGGCATGGAATCCTCGGGCGCAATGTGGTTCCACGAAACGGCGGAGCTAATTCCAGCGCGTCAATTGCCGCCGCGCTTCGGCAAGCTGCTCAGTCAGCGGCGCGGTTTCTTCCGACGGGCAGGTCTTGAGACAGTTTTGCAACATGTCGATGGCCTGCCCAGGGCGGTCGGCACGCAGGGCGATCAGTCCCAAGTCGCGGCGCTGGCAATAGGAACCGGGCTGCAACAGAACCAACCGGTGCTGCACCATCCAAGCCGCCGGCCAGTTTTCCGCCTGTGAATAGATCGCCTTGAGATTGTTGAGCATGCGAATCACGATCTTCCGCGCCGAGACCGGTTCCAATAGCGATTCGCATTTCGACGGTGGCAGCCCCGTGGCCAGACAGACACGCTGCAGCGTTTCGTCATAAGACAACAGACATCCGCCGCAAAACGCGTCGATAAACAGGGGACCGTCGACGGCTTCGAACCGCGTCAGAAAATGTGCCGGTGCGGAAACGCCGCTGAGCGTCAGTCCAGCGCGGCGGGCGATCGCCATATAGAGCAGCGAGAGGCTGATCGGAATTCCCCGCCGCCGCTCGATCACGCGATTGAGGTAGCTGTTGTCCGGATCGCAGTAAGTCTCGGTGTCGCCGGTGATCCCGCGCGTGCCCGCGATACACTCGGCTAAGACATGCAAGGCGTCGCGCTCGGTTTTGGCAGCCGCGATTGGGCCGGCCACTTCGGCCCCCACCGCATCGATCCAACTCAATGTTTCACAAAAATTGAGATCGGGATAGGCGTCTCGCGCCAATTCCAGTGCCGCCACCGTAAGATCAATATTCGACCGCCGTGTCAGCAACTTGGAAAACTCTGCGTCGCAGCGATAGTCGGAGTCAAACTCCATAAAGTTTCACCTGGTGACAAGTTCGCGTGACCCCGATGGAATTTTATCGGGCGGCACGGTGTTCGACAATCGCATATACGCCGTCAATTCTACGGAGAGCCAAGAATTGGGCAAGGGCTCCCGCCGGGCGAAATACCGTGGTTCTTCCGATCAAATTACCGATAAATCGGTCGTGTTTGCTCGGTCCAGCGGTCAGAGGTGGGAATCCCCGCCGGCAGATTCTCCTCGAATCCGCTAGGAGTCACCGAGGCCGGCTCGCCTTCCTCGACGTATCCGGGCACCAATGGCCCCTCGGCGGAGTGCGGTATTTGTCGCGGATTAGCTGCCGTGTTAGCGATCTCCGGCGGGGTCACGCGGAATTGCCCCGTCGTGTGGAATTCGCGTCCGTCGGAAGTGAGCAGTTCCGCATGCAAAGTGACCTTCGGAGACTGCGGCGGAATGATGAGCGGTAGTTCCAACATGAACCCCGAGCCGAAAAATCCCGAATACCATGCCTCGCGCACCTCTTGGGGCGAGAAGTCATACGAACCGATTCGCTGTTGATCCGCCGGCTGGGTCATATCGAACAGGTCGATGTGCACGCCGCCGGGGACCTTGAGCAACTCGCCGTCTTGGTCTTGCGGAACCAAGAGCACCGCCACGGCGTCATCCCCCGGCTGTCCGTCGGTATCCAGTCCGCCGGTCATGTACTTATGGAACTCGACGCGCTCCACGCGAAACAGCGCTTGCGCCTGTTCGGGCAGCGTCGACGGCGGCTGGTTTTGCTGGGCGAGTTGATTGCGGAGCGAATCGGTTTCCGCCACAGCGGCGCGGGCTTCGGCATTGGCGGACGAAAGCTCGCGCTGTAATTGCGCGATCGTCTCTTCCTGCGTCCGCAGTTGGCTTTCAAGGGCATCGACATCGCCGGCGGCGCACCCCGCCAGCGTGGTTGCTAAAAGCAGCGACATCCCTGTCCGGACGAGCATGTTCATGGGCACGATCGGGATCCTTCCCGAGGCGATTTGTGACGTGCGGAGCTTACTGCGACAGCGGCAGCGATTCCAACACATGGTCGATCAGACCGTAGGACTTGGCGTCTTCAGGCATCATGAAGTTGTCCCGGTCGGTGTCTTGTTCGATCTTTTCCAAGGTCTGCCCGGTATGTTTGAGCAGGATTTCATTGAGCCGCTTCTTCATGCGGATCACTTCCTTGGCGTGGATTTCCAGATCAGTGGCCGTGCCTTCCATGCCGGCCAGCGGCTGGTGAATCATGATCCGCGCATTGGGGAGCGCATTGCGCTTGCCGGCAGCACCCGCGGTCAGCAGCAGCGCCCCCATGCTGGCCGCTTGGCCAATACAATAGGTGGCCACATCACAGTTGATGTACTGCATCGTGTCATAAATGGCCATGCCCGCGGTCACCGATCCGCCGGGGGAATTGATGTAGAGATGGATGTCGGACTTTTCGTCGTCGAATTGCAAAAACAGCATTTGGGCGACAATGTTATTGGCGACGACGTCGTTCACCTGCGTGCCCAGGAAGATGATTCTGTCCTTGAGCAGGCGGCTATAAATATCCATCGCCCGCTCTTCGCGGCCGCTTTTCTCAATGACGTAAGGAACTAAAACGGACATGATGTTTCTCGCTTATCTTATCGTTTCCTCGCGGCGCGGCGTTGCCCCGCTGCACTGCCTGTCTTATCTTATTTGAGAAGTGGGAGATCGCGCTCAAAGGCCTTGATCGCCGCCGAGGAAAACGGCAGATTAGATCAAGTAACTCTAGTTCAAATCACCCGCCGTCGGCAAGCGGAATCCCTCGCGCACCGGGCTTGGATCAGCTCGGCTTATTCTCTTCTTCTTTTTCGATCGCATGGCCGAGCACCTCGTCGACCAATCCGTATTCCATCGCCTGCGGAGCGGTCAAAAAGCGATCCCGTTCGGTGTCGCGCTGGATCACCTCGATCGGCTGACCGGTATGCTTAGCGAGGATCTTATTGAGCACTTCGCGGGTATCGAGAATGTCCTTCGCCTGAATCTCGATGTCCGAAACCTGGCCCCCCACTTCGCCATAGGGCTGGTGAATCATCATCTTAGAATGCGGCAGCGCGAACCGTTTGCCCTTGGTGCCGCCGGCGAGCACAATCGCGCCGCCGCTGGCAGCCAGTCCCACGCAATACGTGGCAATGTCACAATCCAAAAATTGCATTGTGTCATAAATGGCCATCGTCGCCGTGACGGAACCGCCGGGCGAATTGATGTAAAAGTGAATGTCCTGGTGGCGATTTTCGGATTGGAGATACAACAGCTTCATCACCAGCAGGTTGGCGCTGCCGTCGTGAATCGGCCCGTCGAGGAATACAATCCGGTTTTCCAACAGCAGATCGCCGATGCCCATTTGCCGCTGGCGGGTGTAGTCCCGCGAGGCGTTTTGAGACGTGAAACCGGCAATTGTGAAAGGGGTCGTCATCACATTTCCCCTGTGAGGGTATTGGGTGCGTTTGAAACAAGTCCGTTTGTCGACATTTTAGAGGATGGCCGCCCGGCGCCCAATAGCGAGTTCGGCGGCACGGGACCACGTTTCCCAAATCCCACGGACGTGTGTACCCGGTGCAGACGATGCCGCTGCCGGAATCGCAACACTTGGGCTTGGAAACGGGTGTGCCGGACTATTCGTCTTCCGGCGTCTCGTCGGTCTCCGCCGACGCCTCTTCCTTGGGTTCTCCGGAGCCGCAAATCGCGAAGTCGACTGCTTCCACGTCGCCCTTCCGATCGGCCTCGGACGGAATTTCATTGAATTTGGCTTTGGACAACACGAATTCAATCGCCTTCCGTTCACGAATCTGCGCCGTCAGATTCTCGATCATCCCCGACTTCTCCAGACGAGCGCGGAGACGGCGGGGATTTTCCCCTTGCTGCATCGCCATCATGGCGATTTCCATATCCACGTCGACCGGGCCCGAACCAGCGCTCCCCTTCGCTGTGCGACGCCCACGTGTGATCGATCAAC
>CALFYU010000661.1 GCA_937952455.1 uncultured Planctomycetaceae bacterium | reverse complement strand
ACCGGCGGACTGCGCGCTGCCGGTGTTCGACTTTACTGCGGCCGTGCTGCGTTCGGCGGAAACCGGGCAACGTGTGCGTTGCGAGTGACAGTCCATCGGAAGATTGGGCACCCCAGGGTTGGGCGACAAACGCAACGAACGATCGTTGTCGCGCCGATACACCTTTTGTTGATTGCCGCATTTCATTGAGTCGCCTCGCCCGACTAGGACCGCCGTGCGCGACGGCAAGCCGTCGGTTTGGGAGTTTGCATTTCCACGCGTGAGAATCTGTGTTCGATCTGTGTTTCATCTGTGGCGATATGGAAACGACCATTTTGGATTGAGACTCCCGTGCGCCTCGAAAACCGGTTGTCAAAGCGTCCCCAGGCCCGATAACATCGGATTCGAGAATTCTGTCGCTTTCGGGGCGGCCGCTGAATGGGAATCACGGCAACGAGGAGCGAATCGCATGTCCAATGCTGAAGAACAGCTTGTGGAACGAGTCAAACAGGGGGACACGGAGGCGCTGGGCGAATTCATCGAACAACGCCGCATGCAATTGCTGGCGTTCATCAACCGCAACCTGAGTTCCGCTCTGGCGACAAAAGTCGAACCGAACGACCTGCTGCAAGAGGTCACGATCCACGCCTTGCGGGGCCTGTCCGATATGGAATTCGGGGACCGCGATCCGTTCAATTGGCTGTGCCAGGTGGCCGAGCGGCGGATTATTGATGCACACCGCAGATACATCGGTGCGCAAAAACGATCAGCGGACAAAGAGATTTCCGGCAATGCGCCGGTGGGGGGCACCAGTTCGCAGTCGGGTCAGGGAGGCCTGATTGATATGCTGGTCGTGACGATGACCACCCCCAGCCAGGCCTTCTCCCGCGAGCAGCGCGAGTATAAACTGCAACAAGCGTTGTTGTCGCTCCCGCCGGAAAGCCAAGAGGCGTTGCGACTGCGGTATGTCGAGGGCCTGCCGACGAAGGAGATCGCCCAAAAAATCGGCAAGACCGACGGATCGGTGCGTGTTTTGCTCAGCCGCTCGTTGAACAAACTGCAGGATCTGCTCGGCCCCGACGCCAACCCGCTGGAGCGGAAATAGCCTTCGCGGCGCACCGCAGCGGGTCGTTCCGAATTTTTATTTCCAGGATGGACCAACCCTTGTCGAGGCACCTCACGCGCGATCTGGAAACGTTGCACCGCAATATGCTGCTGATGTGCGGCATGGCCGAGGAGTTGGTGCACAAGTCGCTGGCGGCGCTGCAAGAACCCGATTCGGCAGTCTCCAACGAACTGGTGGCCGAGGACGACGCCATCGACGATCTGGATGTTCGACTGGAAGAGGACTGCCTGAAGATCCTCGCGTTGTATCAACCGGTCGCCGATGATCTGCGGCGGATCACCACCGTGATGAAGATCACCGGCGAGCTGGAACGCGTGGCCGATTTGGGGGTGAACATCGCCGAACGGGCGGCGAGCCTGGCATCGGGACCGGAGATCGTAATTCCCGACACGCTGGAACGGATGGCGGGGGATGCCCTGTCGATGCTGCACGACAGTATCAATGCGCTGGTCAACCTCGACAGCCATTTGGCCCGCCGCGTCTGTGCGCGGGACGAGACCGTGGACGAATACAACCGCAATATCATCGTCGAGTTGACCGAAACGATGAAACGGTCCCCCGCGCTGATCGAGCCGATGATGCACCTCTTCTCCGTCGCCCGTCACGTAGAACGAGTCGCCGACCATGCGACGAACATCGCCGAGGACGTGATTTATCTGGTGGAGGGGGAAATCGTCCGCCACCGCCCGGAAATTGGTGAGTCTCCCGACACGGAAGACGTGTAGCGCATTTGCTGATATCGACGATTCCGCCGAGCGGCGTAATCTCGATGGGTGGCCCGACCGCCCAGCGGTTGGGTGCCGAAGGCACAAGAAGCTTGCGCCATGTGCCACCCAATCTGACAGCCCACGCACATGGCGCGGCGTCTTGTCGCTGCGCGACCCAGCCAATTCTGGCTGGGCCACCCGCAGGAGCTTCACATGCCCGGTCTCGCCTTAGATTGCCAAAACCGCTAAAATTCCCGCGGCGCCCCGCTGCTGCAAGAATGGTATTGCGTCACCTTGCGAGTCGCGCAGACAAGGGGTGCTACTGGCGGCCTGCCCGCCAGTGCGCACTTGAATCGAGGTGTCTCGACACGGAAAACGCTGTCTGACACGGCACTGGCGGACGAGCCGCCAGTGGCACCCACGTTTTGACTCATTGTTTGTCGGAGAAGAACGGGTTGGCTGCTACGGATTTACACGCGGTAAACGTCGAGAAATCGATTGCGGGAGTGCGGGCGGCGGTGGCTGCTGCGCGGCGGGAGGGGAAGAAAATCGGCCTCGTGCCGACGATGGGGGCACTGCACGAGGGGCATCTCAGTTTGATGCGTGCCGCACGGGAAGAGTGCGACCACGTCGTTGTCTCGATTTTCGTCAACCCGACCCAGTTCGGCCCGCATGAAGACCTGGACCGCTATCCGCGCCCGATCGAAACGGATCTGCGCGCGTGCAGCGAAGAAGGTGTCGACCTCGTTTTTCACCCCGACGTCCCCGCGATTTATCCCCCCGGCGATCAAACCATCGTCGAGGCGACGCAGCTTTCGACAGTGTTAGAGGGGGCGTTCCGTCCCGGACATTTTCGGGGCGTGACCACCGTCGTCTTAAAGCTGTTCAACATCGTCACGCCGGATGTGGCCTATTTCGGTCGCAAGGACTATCAACAACAATTGATCATCCGCCAAATGTGCCGCGATTTGGCGCTGCCGGTGGAGATCATCACTTGCCCCACGATCCGCGAGCCGGACGGATTGGCATTGAGCAGCCGCAACCGCTATCTGAGCGAAACGGAGCGCGAGACGGCGCTCGCACTGAGCGGCTGTCTGAAATTTGCCAATGACCAAATTGCCGCCGGCGAGACCGATTTGCAAGCGATCCGCGGGCGGATGTTAGAGCGAATGCGACAAACGCCCGGCGTCGAGGTGGATTATGCCACCATCGCCAATGCCCAAACGCTGGCTGAAGAACCCGAGCCAACCGGTCCGCTAGTGGCACTGATCGCCGCGCGGGTGGGGACGACACGACTGATCGACAATATGCCGATCGACCGAGAGTTAGCCACAGATTGAACACGGATAAAACACGGATTTTCAATATCCCGAACCGACAGATTGCAGTCGTTCGCGGAGATCCCCTATCGAATGAATAGCCCATTTCACTATCGCTCGGTAAGCGAACAACCCGATATGTAGACCTCACGGAAAAGGAATACGCAGGATGCGACAAACACTTTTCGTCATAACGTTTGACGGCGAAATCCCGCTCGGGCCGCTGGGGCACCTGCCGGTGTTCGGGATCGGGTTGTTGCTTGCAATCTGGGCGGTGGTGGGCGCTTCGCTGCTATATGTCCGCTATCGAGAGACCGGTTCGGCGATTCCTTCGTTATACGGCGCCGGACTCTGGACGGCGATCGCATTTGGTATTTTTGTTGCGCCTCACCAACAGCGCGTGGCGGGGATTCCGATCTTCGGCTACGGGTTCATGTTGTTTCTGGGATTCGTGTTCGCCACAACGATCGCCTCGTACCGCGCCAATCGCCAAGGCTTCCCC
>CALFYU010000660.1 GCA_937952455.1 uncultured Planctomycetaceae bacterium | reverse complement strand
GAAAAACCGCCCGCCATTCGTTGATTTTTTTTTTTAATAATACGGCAACCACCGAGAACGACCCTCTCTCCCTACACCCCGCTCCGCCGATCTGATGGCGGCGGCGGGCGTCACGTACACGCTGATGCGCGAGGGGAACGCCAAGTACGGCGAGAAGTACAACGGTATTCATTACAGCCCCAAGTACAAGCCGCGCCTCAATCACAAGATGCCCGGCGCGAATGGCCGCGTGCAGGGCGGACAAGGGGCCTGGGACCGTGACTTTCCGCTCGATCCGTATGTCGTTCCGGGCGATCCAGACAGCGGGCGGCTCCCGCTGGTCCAGATGGGGGACCCCGGCGAACCGGGGGAGCCGGCGCCGGGGATTCAGGCCTATTGTTATCGGCTCTGTCTGACCACCGCCCAGGACCGTCTGCCGATCGAACCGCCGCCGGATTACAACGCGCAACGTTACGAATTGGTCGCACGGTTCATCGAAGCCTGTCTGGCCAACGGCGACGACATGGACCTCCGCTGGTTCAGCAAACACGACCCGCTGCCCAATGACAAATGGGACTTCAACACCGCCACCTTCGGCGCCAATCTGCCGGGCGCCAACTGGCAATGGCCCGAAGCAAACTACGACGAGCGGAAAGAGTTCGCACGGGAATTGGAGAACTACCATCGCGGCCTGCTACACTTTCTGGCTACCGACGAGCGTGTGCCCGAGAAGGTCCGCCGCGATATGCAAAGCTTTGGCTTGCCCAAAGACGAATTCACCGATAGCGGCGGCTGGCCGCACCAGATCTACATCCGCGAGGGCCGCCGGATGGTCAGCGAATTTGTGATGACGGAACATCACACCTTCGGGCGGGAAATCGCTCCGCACTCGGTCGGACTTGGTTCCTACGGAACCGACACGCACGAAATCCGCCGCATTGTCAAAGACGGCGTCGTTACCCGCGAAGGCAAGACCGCCACCGGGCGGGGAGGCTTCGGGCCGTACCAAATCGGCTACGAGGCGATCGTTCCCAAACAAGAAGAATGCGAGAACCTATTGGTCACGTTCGCCCTTTCGGCCAGCCACACCGCCTTCAGCAGCATCCGCATGGAACCGGTATTCATGGTCACCAGCCAATCGGCCGCCACCGCTGCCTGCCTGGCCATCGACAACGGCATCCCCGTCCAACAAGTCGATTACGCCGCGCTGAAAAATCGGCTGGTCGCCGACGGCCAAATCCTAAAGTGGACGCATACGAAACCCAAGAAGTAGCAAGTAATGAAACACGGAGCGCGTACAGAATGTGCGACGCGAAATCGCAATTCCCAAACCGGCCGCTTGCGGTCGTGCACGACAATCCCCACCAATCAACGCACCCGAGACCTGACCATCGACGCGACAGAAACGACGGAAAGAACCGATTCATGAAATACCTCTCCCCGCTCGCCGGTCTACTGTTCCTATCCACAACTCTCTTGGGCGCTGAGCCGGCGGCGACGGAATATGACATCGTCGTCTACGGCGGCACATCCGGTGGTGTGGTAGCCGCGGTACAAGCGGCGAAGATGGGTAAGTCGGTGTTGCTCATCGAACCGGGCCGGCATTTGGGGGGACTGACGGCGGGAGGATTGGGGGCGACCGACATCGGCAACAAGGCCGCTATCGGCGGATTGTCACGGGAGTTCTACCGCAAACTCGGCGCACACTACGCCCGCCCGGAAGCATGGACCTGGCAAAAGCGGGACGAGTACCGCAGCCGCCGCAAAGGAAACGCAACCGAAATGTGGACGTTCGAACCGCACGTCGCCGAACAGACGTATCGCGATTGGCTGGCCGAATACCACATCCCGGTCCGGTTCGAGGAACGATTGGATCTCAAGCAGGGGGTGGTCAAAACCGGTCCGCATATCGAGGCGATCGTGATGGAGAGCGGATTGCGGGTGACCGGCCGCGTGTTCATCGACGCTACCTATGAAGGCGATCTGATGGCGGTCGCCGGCGTTTCCTATCACGTGGGCCGCGAGAGCAACGCGACTTATGGCGCAACAATCAACGGCGTGCAGACGAAAAACGCGCTGTATCACCAGTTCATCAAGCCGGTCGACCCGTACGTCAAACCGGGTGACCCTGCAAGCGGCCTGTTGCCCGGCATTCGCCAAGACGGTCCGGGGGAAGAGGGCGCGGGGGATCGCGGGGTGCAGGCGTATTGTTTCCGCATGTGCACGACGGACGTCCCGGAAAACCGCGTTTCCTGGACGAAGCCGAAGGATTACGACCCGCTGAAATACGAATTGCTGCTCCGCAACTTCGACGCGGGCGATCATCGCGTGCCCTGGCATCCCACGCCAATGCCCAACCGCAAGACTGACGTCAATAATAACTATGCCGTCTCGACGGACTACATCGGCGCGAATTATGACTATCCCGAGGCGGACTACGACCGCAGGGCGGAAATCATCCAAGCCCACCTCTCCTACCAACAGGGGCTGATGTGGACGCTGGCCAACGATCCGCGTGTGCCGGAGGAGATTCGGCGGGAGTTTCAAACCTGGGGACTGGCCAAGGATGAATTCGTCGAAACGGACCATTGGCCGCACCAGCTCTACATCCGCGAAGCCCGCCGCATGATTTCCGACTACGTGATGAGCGAAAAGAACTGCATCGGCACACGGACGGCCGACGATGCGGTCGGTTTGGCCGCCTATACGATGGATTCGCACAACATTCAGCGCTACGTCCGCGACGGCCGGGTGCTCAATGAAGGGGACGTGCAAGTCGGGGGCTTCTCTCCATATCCGATCGCCTACCGGTCAATTCGCCCGAAGGAGGGGGAATGCGACAATTTGCTGGTGCCGGTCGCACTATCGGCCTCGCACATCGCCTACGGGTCAATTCGCATGGAACCGGTGTTTATGGTCCTCGGGCAATCGGCCGCGACGGCCGCGTGCCAGGCGATCGACCAGCGAGTGAGCGTGCAGCGGATTGACTATGCGGCGTTCAAACAGCAGCTGCAGGCGGACGGACAGGTGTTGGTCTGGACCGGCCCGCGCCGTAAGCCGCCGATCGACGCAGCGTCGCTGCCGGGGATTGTCGTCGACGATCTGGATGCAAAGGTGACCGGAATCTGGAAGCCGAGCAAGTCGGTGGACGACTTCGTGGGAACCGCCTACCGCCACGACCAGGACCAGCGCAACGGGGAACTATCCGCCGAATTCCGCCCGCAGATTCCCGAAGCCGGCTGGTACGAGGTGCGGATCGCCTACACTCCGAGTTCCAACCGCGCCGACAACGTGCCGGTGACGGTGCACAGCACCGACGGGACGAAGACAATCAAGGTGAACCAGAAAAAGAAACCCGACCACGGCGCCTTTCATGCCATCGGCCGATTTCGGTTTGAAAAAGGGACCAAGGGACGCGTGGTGATCTCCAATCGAGATACGAACGGCTATGTCGTCATCGACGCGGTGCAGTTTCTCCCGGTCAAGGATCCAGAGTCCAAATAACATCCGCAGATTAGCATCGGCACTTTTGAGATAGGTCTCGTGCCACCGACCGCGGCGGCGCAGACCTATCTCAAACTCCCCTTTCATGGATTGCGGGTTTTTGCTAGAAAACGCACCGCGAATCGCGACGGAGTCTCCCGTTGTCGATCGTTCGGCGTCGCGGTGCGCTGGGAAAGTCTGTTCGAATCCCCCGCCTCTGGTCTGGGGCGTGTCGCTTTCATCCGGGAAGGGAATCCCATGCAAAGTTCCTTGTGGAAACTCGCCGTCATCACCGGCGTTGTCGCCCTGTGCCTGCTCGTCATCGACCATGCCCGCAAGGACATGTCCCAACCGGTGGCGAACCCGGATGGGAAAGTGGCGGACACTGACGACCAAGCCACTCAGACCGATGCCGATGAACCGGCGGAGAACGTCGTCCGGGATGCGGAAATCCCGACTCAGCATCATGCAAAAACCGGCGACGAAGTCTCGCGGGCCGATCACGTCGTCCCGAATCGCGTCGAACATATCCGTGTCGCCGACACGCAACCGGTGGTGCCGCTTGATGATCCGTTCGGCGATGGTGCCGCATCCCCCCCGCGCGAACTAAACGACCAAGGCCTGCCGGCAAGCGGACAAGACGAACCGGCCGGCAGCCTGACCACGCAGGAAAACGACACAAAAGTGCCTGAGTTGTGGGACGATGTCACCGAACCGGAAGTCACGGCAGAGCCTGAGGTTGCCGCACCAGCGGAAGAAGACGTCCCGCCATTGGCGGCCGATGATCCCGTGACGCCTTTGGGTGTATTTGATGCCGCCGCGGAAGCGGAGGACAATGACTTCGAATCGTTCGACCCGCTGCCCGATGAATTCCCTACCGAATCCGAAACCGCCGATGCAGACGCGGCGACTGAAGAATTACCGGTCGAGGAAGCGGCGGCGCCGATCATCGCCGAAGAAGATCCCTTCGCCGACGCCGCCGTCACAGAAACCGAAATCGCCGAAAGCGATATCCACGCGGCACCGGAGAACGTCACTAGCGCTGAACCGGTCGATGAAGCCGGCCTGTTTGACCTGTCGAGCGATGAGCCGGATCCGTTTGCCGGCGACGTTGGTTTGCCGACGCCGAGCGAAGGCGATGCACCGGCCGACGATGCCATTTTTGATGAAACCACCGTCGAACCGATCGAAGAGATGCCGGCGGTGGGGGACGATCCCTTTGCCGCAGAGGATACGATCCCTGCTGCAGAGTCTCTTGAGGCCATCGAGGCAGACGATTTTGGCGAACCGGATGCGGCCGATGCCGATGCCGTGTTCAGCGATGCTCCCGAACTGCCGGGCTTTTTGAGTGAGGATGAACGCGCAGAACCGGCCGCCGAGGCTCCTGCGGAAGAAATGAACGACGTCGCTGTTGAAGCGGAACTTGTTGATCCGGAGCCGGCGCCGCTGGCCGAGACGGAACTCGAAGCCCCGCCGGTGGAATTCCATCCCGAAACTGTGGAACCCGATTCCGCCGATGTGCGGGAAACGCCGCCGGAAAGCCTCTCCACTGACTCGCCGCCGCTACTCAGTCTTCCCGAGACGGATGAAGCTGCGCCGGAGGAAATGTTGACGGGCGAAGCCGAGGAAGAAACGACTGAGGCGCCTGTCGATTTCAAAACCGAAACCATCATCGAACCGGAAGCGGACGATTTCAACCTAGAACCGCTGGAGGAACAGCCGGCCGAGATCACGGGCGAAACCACGGTGGCACCGGCCGACGAGGCGGCAATCGATCCGTTGCCTGAGACGGATGAATTCGCCCCCGAAATTCTACCCACCGAAATCGCGCCAGCCCGCGAAACCGAACCGGAGTCTCCGGCCGAAGAAAGCGAAGCCGCTCCGGACGCGGCGCCGGTTACGACAGAGGAAGACGTATTGGGTGATGGGACCGTCGACGCCACGTCCCCGCGCGGCCCGCAAATGCCGCAGATGACGATCGAAAAACAGTCGCCCCCCACCGCCATCCTGGGCAAGCCGTTCATTTATTCGATCGTGGTCAAGAACGTCGGCAACAGCGCCGCCGGCCGGGTGACCGTCGAGGACGAAATCCCCCGCGGCGCGAAATTGACCGGCACGATTCCTCAAGCGGAACTGGTCGGCAAGAAACTCATCTGGCGGCTCGGCACGCTTGCGCCCGGGCAGGAACGTAAGATTTCTATTCGCGTCATTCCCGTCGCCGAAGGCGCAATTGGCAGCGTAGCCACTGTGAACTTCGTGGCAGAAGTGGCCGCCGAAACGGTCGTCCAAAAACCGGAATTGAACGTCACCATCACGGCCCCCAAGGAGGCGCCCCTGGGCAAGCCAGTGGTATTTCAGTTCCAAGTGGCCAACAAGGGAAC
>CALFYU010000659.1 GCA_937952455.1 uncultured Planctomycetaceae bacterium | reverse complement strand
CATCGCTGGAAGATGTATTCTTCCATGCCACCGAGGGCACACGCGCGGAGGCTTAAGGCTTGAGATTTGAGGTGCCTTTAGATGGTCGTTGATCGAGAACTCCGCAATGAAGGAAAGATCTGTTGAACGTAATGGTGCAGTTTCACGTCCGTCGAGAGGTTAGGCGCCGATTCCGAAACCTCAAGCCTGTAGCCTCAAGCCTGTTCTCTATCTGAAGGCTTCCCTTCATGCATCCCGCGCTGTGGAAACTACTGCGGCTGCGTTACCGCGCCAATGTGCGGCGGGCGTTGGGGGGACTAAAGACCGTCCGCGGGGCGATCACGTTTTTCTGCGGGGCGATGATGTTGTTTTTGATGTTAGGGTCCAACGTCGTCGTGCTGTTGAGTTCGCCGCGGGAGCCGCATCCGGAACTTCTGCGAACGATGGTTCCGGTGTTTCTGCTGGCCTTTACGCTGTTGAGTCTGAACTCCAGCTCCAAATTGCAGGCGATTCATTTTTGGCCAGCGGAGGTGGATTTCCTGTTCGCCGGCCCGTTCACGCGCCGTGAATTGTTGTACTACAAGCTGGCGGGCAACGTCGTCGGTGCGTTGTTCCTGGCAGCGATCTTTTCGACCTGGACGACCCGGTTCGCCGTCTCGTGGTGGTTTGTGATCGTGGGGCTGTTTTTGGCCGTAATCTTTGTGCAATTGCTGCAGATTGCCTTCGTGTTGGTGGCGCAGACGCTGGCCGAGCGGGGCGTCTCACTGTCGCGCAAGGTGGTGTTGCTAACGTTGGGAGTGCTGTTGATTGCCGCCGTCTGGAGCGGATTGGCGGCGCGCGACGGGAATCGGATGCAGGATTACGCCGAGGCCATGCGGCAGTCTTGGGCCGGATTCTTGTTATTGATCCCCTTCGACGCTTACGGGCGGGTGATCGCCGCAGAGCAGCTGTTTCCCGATTTCGCGCTGTGGACGTCATTGGCCGTCGCCATCAACGGCGCGCTGCTGTTGATGATCATACGGTTGGATGCCGATTACCTGGAGGCGGCCGTCGCCGGCAGTCAGGCGATCTACCAGCGGATGCAGCGAATGCGGAGTGGAAATTTTAAGTTCTCCGCCGACGAAGGGGCCGTCACTCGCCGGCTTCCAAAATTCCCGCGTTTGGCGGGCGTCGGGACGATCGCGCGGCGGCAATTCACCAAGGCGCTGCGGAGTTCGATGTGGGTCCCTTTGATCATGATCGCCGTCGGCGGCGGCGTGGTGCTGTTCCTGGTCCATCAAATGGGGGATGAAAACCTGGTGGGCGTGCTGGTTGGAGCCTCGGTGTATTGCACGTTCATTTTTTCGTCACTGTTCCCGTTCGACTTTCGCGGCGACCTGGAACAGATGGAACTCCTCAAACAATTGCCGCTGCGGCCGATCGCGATCGCCGCGGGGGAATTGGCGGCACCGATCATTTTGGTGACATGCTTGCAGTTGGCGCTGTTTGCGATCGTGGCGGTGATGACGGGCAACCTGCTCGTCGCCCTGTTGGCGGGACTGTTTGTTCTGCCGTTGAATATCCTGCTTTACGGCATCGAGAACTTGATGTTCTTGATCTATCCTGTACGGATTGCCGCCAGTACACCGGGCGATTTTCAGCATTTCGGAAGACAGATGATGATGATGATCGCCAAAATGATGCTATTGGGCCTGATCGTCGGTTTGGCAGCTGCCGGCGGAGCGATCGCCTATCTGCTGTTGGGCAACTCCCCAGCCGCCGGCGTGATTGTCGCCTGGAGTTTGCTGATGTTGGGAGTCGCCGCGATACTTCCCGCGGTCGCTTGGGCGTTTCAGCGTTTCGACGTCTCGCGCTCTTTGGCCAGTTGAGCCGGTGGCGCTCAGCTGGGCGGCAGGCCCTCGGCGAACATGAACCGGCCTTCTAAGGGAAGCATTGTTGACACGGGACCGACAATTAGCGGATCCGGGCGGACGGCGATTGATTCATCCTTGTCGGGATACGGCAGGCGGTTTAGAAACTCCTGCATGGCGCCAATGCGTGCCCGCCGCTTGTCATCGGAGCGAATGATCGTCCAGGGAGCGTGTTTCGTGTCGGTGAACAGGAACATCCCGTCGCGGGCTTTGGTGTAATCATCCCAGCGCTGCATCGCTTCGAAGTCCATCGGGCTGAGCTTCCAATGTTTCAGCGGATCCTTTTGGCGGGATTCGATCCGCCGACGCTGCTCCTTGCGGCCGACGTCGAACCAGAACTTGAAGAGGAGTAGACCGCTGGTAATTTGCGCCCGCTCGAACTCGGGGGCCTGGTGAATAAACCGCTGGTAATCCTCTGGCGTGCAATAACCCATCACTGGTTCGACCCCCGCGCGGTTGTACCACGAGCGATCGAAGAATGTGAGTTCGCCGCGCGTCGGCAGGTGGGCCACGTAGCGCTGAAAATACCATTGCCCGCGCTCGATGTCAGTCGGTTTGGGCAGTGCCACGACGCGGGCCAGGCGGGGGTTGAGATGTTGGATAAACCGCTTGATCGTGCCCCCTTTCCCGGCGGCATCGCGGCCTTCGAACAGAATTGCCACCTTTTGTCGCGATTCGCGGACCCACTTCTGGACCTTCATCAACTCGATTTGCAGGGCGACGAGCATTTTTTCGTACTCGGAATTCTTCAGCTTTTTGTCATAGGGATAGGGCCCGTCGGCCGAGTTGCGAATCGAGTCGCGCTGCTTCTTGTGAGCGCTTTGCTTCTCGCCGGTCGATTTCCTGGTGCGTCGCCGGGTGGTTTTCCGCTTCGTTCTCGATGCTCTTGCTGCCATGTTTGTTTTGCCTATTTTTCGCATGCCGGGCTGTTTGCCTATATCGCTTGCCTCTATGCAGTATAGCTGTCGGCGGTCAGGAAAAGCGAAAACAATCATTCCGCCATTGAGATTTGAGAGGGCGCTAACGAAGCGACGCGCGGTTTTCGCTGTTCACAATCCGGATCAGCTGAGCGGGCGCGCATCGTAAACCACTTACATAAAACACGTTGCGTTGCCTAGCCCTGCTAAAGGCCGCATTGACCGGCCGGCGGAGGACGGATATACTGCCGCCCCTTCTCATCTATCCCGCGCCGAACGATCTAAAGTTTGGCCAGCTCTCATTTTCGGTCAAGGACGACCCGCATGAGCGCCTCACACCCCACGCCCGTTATCCCCGCCGCCGACGTGACTCGGCTGCGCGCGGGGAAACAAATCATCCGTGACGAAGCGACCGCTTTGACGACCGTCGCTGAGACATTGGGCGTCGAGTTTTCTCAGGCAGTCGATGCGATCTTGGGCTGCCGCGGTCGCGTGGTCGTGACCGGGATGGGCAAGGCGGGTTGGATCGGGCAGAAGATCGCCGCCACGTTGTCGTCGACAGGCACGCCGGCGCAATTCCTGCACCCCGCCGAAGCGGTGCACGGAGACTTGGGATGCCTGCATGCCGCTGACGTGGTCATAGCACTCTCCAATAGCGGCGAAACCGACGAAATCTGCCAACTGGTTGGCCATACGAAATCGCTGGCCGCGTGCCTCATCGCGATCACCGGCCGTCGCGGTAGCACTTTGGCTGCCGCCGCCGATATCGCGCTAATCTTGGGGCCGCTGGGCGAAGCGGGACAATTGAAACTGGCGCCGACCAACAGCACGACCGC
This sequence comes from uncultured Planctomycetaceae bacterium, assembly GCA_937952455.1. GTDB lineage: Bacteria > Planctomycetota > Planctomycetia > Planctomycetales > Planctomycetaceae > Symmachiella. Next base: position 1,505 of record CALFYU010000659.1, on the reverse strand, counting down.
GATGTTGGCGGTGGGAGACGCGCTGGCGATTGTCGTCAGTGAAGAGCGGGGGTTCACGCCCCAGGATTTTGCCCGGTTTCATCCGGGTGGGAGTTTGGGTAATCGGCTCAAGACTGTGGCGGAGACGATGCGCCGGGGCGCCGAATTGCGGATTGCGGCGGAAACGATGTCGATCCGTGACGCGTTGGTCCGACTGAGCCGCCCTGATCGCCGCACGGGGGCCGTGATGCTGGTCGATGCCGACGGACTATTGACGGGAATCTTTACCGACAGCGACTTGGTGCGGTTGTTAGAACGGCGGGCCGATGAACAACTGGATCAACCGATCGCCGACGTGATGACCCGCGGCCCGGTAACAATTGCCGCCGAGGCGATGCTGACGGAGGCGTTGGCGCTGCTTTCGCAGCGGCGAATCAGTGAATTGCCGGTTGTGGACCCGGACGGACGGCCAGTGGGCCTGATCGACATCACCGACGTGATCGGCCTGATGCCGGACGAATCCTCTCGAGTTGCCTGATCGATTTCTCCGCACGATCGACCCTACTGAAATCCATAGGAACAGCTTTGTTAAAACGTTTGGTGATCACGCTGCTTTCGACAGGCTGCCTCATCGGCGCGTATGGATTGTATGCGCTGTGGGTCACTCCGTTCGTGCAGCGCGAGTCGCCTGTTCCCAAAAAACAGGCGAAACAAAAGATCGACCTCCAGGAGAAGCGGGGGCCGCAATCGGAGATATCCACCAAGTATCTCCCGGGATTGAAGTGGTCGTGGGATGCTCCCTTTCAGATGCACGACGGCAACCGTTATATCTTCACGGAACGTTGGGAGCGCAAGCCTGAAGACGATTACACCGATCAGGAAGAATCGGGAAAGCATGGGGAAATCGAGTTTACGCCGTTTGCGATGGTGGTACTCGACGACGATCCGGACGAAACGCCGTATACCCTCATCAGCCGCTCCGCCGTACTGCAATTCGAACATGGTTTCGAGGGGACGAACTTTAATCCGGGTCGGGTTGTCGGCGGGTCGCTCAACGGTGAATTTGAGATCCGCGGTCCCAAGGGGCTGATGCTCCGCGGTCACAACTTCGTCTTCCAGGAAAATCCGCGGCGCGATCCGCAGATGCCGACCATGGCGGTTACCTCGCCGCTGGCGTGGAGTGACGATCTGGTGACGTTCGAGTACGACGGACACTACGGCACGGGACACGGGCTGGAGTTGAAACTGATTCCCGCAAGCGGGGTTCTGAGCAAAGACAAGCCTGCCGTCGACGGCATCGAGACGATACGCCTGCGGGATCATGTCGAAATGCATCTGCTTAAGAAAAGTGACAATCCCGAGAGCCCCCCTGAACCGGTGCAAATCAACAGCGACGGTCCGTTTGTGTTCGACATGATTTCGAACACGGTCACGTTCAGCGGAATCGCGTGAATAGTTAAATGCCAGGGCTCAAAAGCCGGTCGCTGCAGCGAGCAGGATCGCACTGGCTGCCACGGCTAGCACGC
>CALFYU010000658.1 GCA_937952455.1 uncultured Planctomycetaceae bacterium | reverse complement strand
GGTGCCCCGAATCCGTCCGTGTATTTCTGCCAGCGCCGGTGATAATCGGCTGAGGGGTCGATCAAATCGGCCCGCTTGGTCTTAAACCCGAGATTCGTTGCGGCAAATCCGACGCCGGCCGCGCTGCACAGCAGCGACAGCAACAGCGCCCAGACGGGATTGCGCATGGCCCATTCGGTGATCGAGCGCAGCGGCAATTTGGCTGACGTGCGTCCGCCCGGCTCAAAGGAGGAATGGGACATGAATTCCGTCCAAACAAATCAATCGGCTTCGTCAATACGGCCTGCGCGGCAGGTCATTGTCGAAGGGAGACAGGCTTTTGGTTGAAAACTTTGGGCTGCCGCGTTGGCCGATCGAGGGCCATATCGATCGTGAGAGCCGTTTGGTGATTGCAAATCGTGTTTTTTGCGAAAACCAACGGCCTCATGTCTACAGCCTATTCGCAACAAACCATTGTCAAATGACTTACAGCCACGCCCCCCGGTCGCCCGGCGCATTCTAGTGCAGAGGCCCCAATCGGGGCAAGTTGAGTGTGATTGCGGCAACATGCTGGAAAATCCGCGAAGAGTTTGCCGTGCTGACGACAGTTTTTGGAATCCAACGGCCGTGTTTTCCCCTCCGCGGGTCGGGGTTGGACACTTTGTTGTGATTTCCGCCGCCGGGGAGTACAACGAAGTTCGGAGAACCTCGGGAAACGAACAGCGCCACACTGAGCGCGCAGGAGTTTCGATCGACGTGATTGCCAACCCTTGCGGAGAGTCATGCCATGGGCCGATTCAATAAACGACGTGGAATGTGTGCGGTCGCGGTTCTGTTGGCGTGGTGGGCGACCGTTGCCGTCGGCGGGGAGAATTGGCCGCAATTTCGGGGACCCGGTGCCCGCGGCATCTCGGAGAATGACAATCTGCCGTCACGTTGGAGCGGGGACGAAAACGTCGCCTGGAAGCGGGATCTCCCCGGGCGGGGTTGGTCGTCGCCGGTGATATGGGGCGATCGCGTCTTTGTAACGACGGTCGAAAACGAAGGGGATTCGGAAAAACCGAAGAAAGGCCTCTACTTTGGCGGCAACCGCCCCGACGTGCCGACCAGTGTGCACCGTTGGAAGCTGATTTGCCTGGACCTCAACACGGGGGAACCGCTCTGGGAACAGGTCGCCCACGAAGGCCCGCCAAAGAGTCCGCTGCATTTGAAAAACAGCTACGCCTCCGAGACGCCCGTGACCGACGGCGAGCGGGTGTATGCCTTCTTCGGCAACATGGGAATCTTTTGCTACGACATGGAAGGAAACGAGGTCTGGTCGCGGCCGCTGCCGGTGGTGAGGACCCGCTTTGATTGGGGAACGGCCGCTTCGCCGATCTTGTACGGGGACCGCTTGTACTACGTCTACGACAACGAAGACGATTCGCGACTCGTGGCGCTCGACAAACGGACCGGCGATGAGGTGTGGAATGTCCAGCGCGACGAAAAGAGCAACTGGGCGACGCCCTACATCTGGGAAAACGAACTCCGCACCGAAATCATTACGCCCGGCAGCGGCAAAGTCCGCGCGTATGATCTGGACGGCCAGCTGCTTTATGAATTCGGCGGCATGTCGAGCATCACGATCGCCACGCCCTATTCCGACTCCGGGCTGCTGTATGTCAGTTCGGGATATGTGCTCGACAAGAAAAAGCCGCTATTTGCGATTCGTCCGGGCGCGACCGGCGACATCAGTCTCGGCGAAGAGGAAACCAGCAATGAACACATCGCCTGGTGCCAAAAGCAAGCCGGTCCGTACAATCCTTCCACCATCGTCTACGACGGATTGCTGTATGTCCTATTGGACCGCGGTTTTTTTGCCTGCTACGACGCAAAAACGGGCGAGGAGGTTTACGGACGGCAGCGGCTGCCCAACGGCCGGGCCTTCACCGCATCGCCGTGGGCCTACGACGGCAAAGTGTTTTGCCTGAACGAGGACGGCGTGACGTTTGTGATTCGCGCCGGGCGGGAGTTTGAACTGCTGGGAACAAATCCCTTATCCGACGACACGCTGTGCATGGCCACTCCCGCGATGGCTGGCAGAAAGTTGCTGATTCGCACGGCCACGAGCCTGTATTGTTTGGAACGGGGCGGCGACAAGGCGGGGGATTAAGCCGCCTTTCTGCTCTGTTCTTGCCAGAAGTGCTCGCTGGGGATCGTCGGGGCGATCAGATAGTCGGGCGCGTTTTGCGGGCTTTTTTCGGCGTTGTTGCCGAACAGCGACTGCACCAGCCGCGAGAGTTGATGCACGCGGCGGATCATCCGCGCATTCGTCAAAAAGTCTCCGCCGACGAACGTCACGAAACGGCGATTCAGGTAGCCGCCTTGGAACGTGGTCACCATTTTTTGCACCGAGGTGTTGCGGCTGGCGATGTAAAACGCATCGACCATGTGATGCACGGATTTTTCATGCCGCCGCATTTCGTGCTGGTAACCGTCGAAGGCAGCGCGGGAGACATTCGTATCCCGATCCTGCCCGCAAACGATATCCGCCACCATTTCGGCCGACTTCATCGCCAAGTGGACGCCGGAGGAATAACAGGGGTCGATGAAGTAAGCGGCGTCCCCGACCGCCACCCAACCCTCGCCGGCAAGTTCGTGCGATGTACTGCCCATGTTGCCGGTGACCATGACGTCGGAGATCCGCCGCCGGTCGCGGGTCATGCCGTGATTGAGCAAATCGTTTTCGTCGACCAGTTTTTCCAAAAGCTGTGCGGGGGAGAGCCGCGAACCTTGAAAGCGGTCGACCGTCAAGACCACACCGACCGAGAACCGGTCCCCCGGCAGCCGCAGCAACCAGGTCCAGCCGTCATAAAACATCTGTCCCAGGAACCAACCCTCCGTAACGTCCTCCCGCGTGGGGCGCGCCGCGTATTGCGCGTAGATCCCCATTCGCTGCGGCTGTGTGATTTCGCGCACGCCCAATTTTGACGGAATCAGAGCGCGCAAGCCCGTGGCATCGATCACCAGACGCGCGTGGTGCTCATTGATCTTGCCCGCACGATCTCGGCAGCGGACGCCGATGATGCGGCGGTTCTCGGTGAGAACGTCGTGAACTTCGCAGCCGAAGTGCACCTCGGCGCCGCACTCCTGCGAGCGGTTGATCAGGATTTGATCAAAATCGCAGCGTTCGACGAGGTACGAATAAGGATGTTGCTTGAAG
>CALFYU010000657.1 GCA_937952455.1 uncultured Planctomycetaceae bacterium | reverse complement strand
CTTAAAAAACTGAAGCACCCCAACATCGTCTACTGCTTCGGCGGCAAATGCGAAGGGGACCAGCATTTTTATGCCATGGAGCTGGTCGAGGGCGGGTCGCTGGAACGCTTGCTCAAAAAGCGTGGTCGGCTGCCGTGGGAACAAGTCATCGAATACAGGCTGCAGTTGTGTTCCGCGCTGTATTTCGCTCACGAGCACGGTTTGAGCAACCGCGACGTCAAACCCGGCAATCTGCTGCTGACCAATATGGGCAAGCTCAAACTGAGCGACTTCGGGTTGGCGCGGGCCCGCTCCGATATCGGCCTGACCGAACATGGCAAAACAATGGGCACGTTCCACTACATGGCGCCCGAACAAATCCGCGGTAAGCCTCCCCTGACGGGAAGCGCAGATTTATATGCCATGGGCTGTGTGATGTATGAAATGATGGCGGGGCGCCCGCCCTTTCGCGGCAATTCACCCGCGGAAATCCTGCAAAAACACCTGGAAAAGGCGCCCCCGCCGGTCTCCACCAATGCCATGGATTGTCCGGCGGCGTTGGAGCAGATCATATTACATCTGTTGGAAAAGAATCCCGATGATCGCCCGGCGAGCGCGATCGACGTCGCTCGCCGGCTGAAACAGGTGACGCAAACAACGTCGCTGGACGCCACGACGCGCGACATCACGATCCGCAACACTCAGGCGGCCCAAGCCGTTCAGGATGCCTTGGGGTCGTCGGAACGTGGATTCGGCAGCAAAGGGGTCAAACGTCCCAACTCAACCACCTTGATCCTAGTGGCGGGGGCGATTGTCGCCGGCTTGTTGTTTTGGAGCGGCTATACGTTGAGCAAGCCGGAATCGGCCGGCAAAGGGGGCAAGTTGTGGGTGCAGGCCCTCAGTAGCCGCGATGCCAGCGTACGGGTCGCGGCCGTTCAGGCACTTGGTGAGTTAGGTCCCTCGGCCGAGGGGGGCGTCGAAGCCTTAAGCCGCGCAATTTCTGAAGATCAGGATGACGAAGTCCGGCGCTCGGCTGCAAAGGCATTGGGACAGATCGGCGCACCGGCCGCCTCGGCAAAGAACGAACTCCGCAAAGCCTTCAAGGAGGATGCGGATCCGATGGTTCGACGTGACGCGGAAACCGCGCTGGAGGCCATCAGCCAGGCCGAGAAAGAGGACTCCGGCTTACCGACATGGCCGCTCTATCTCGTGGGAATTCTCGTCGCACTGGGAGCGATCGGCGCCGTCGTCGTGACGCGCATCGCCCGCACCATGAAAAGCTGAACCGATCCAGCGCGGGCATGGTCTCGAAATCTTAGCCACAGACGGGATCAACCTTTGCCGATTTGCTGTAGCGACATGCTCAATTTGCTCGCCAGCTTCAACAGCGTCGAGCGGGGCAAGGTGGTTTCGTCATCCATGAAGTCGCGGAGTTTGGCGTAGTCCATCTTGACGTCGTGCGCCAAACGGTACAGATTCTTTCCGGTCCGCGTGATCTCTTTTTTGATTTCGTCAGCCAGCCGCGATGGCGGGGCATCGCCGTGAAAGTGCATAAACGGTTCCCCCAGCGGTGGATCGCCGGTCATTGGAGTGAGTCAGCAATGTTTTCCTACCCTCATAAGGGTCGGCCAGTCGGCATCGACTTCCATTATACCAGCCGACGAACAACGGTCTACATTCTTCAGTTGCAGACGCGTAAGATGGAAAAACGTTCACCATTGTTTTCCCGTCGACGGTAGAATCCAGGAAACTGAGTATGCGCAACCTCGAAAATCCGCGGCTAATCTACCTGAAAGGGCTATTGTTTCTCGTCGGCGGGGCGATGTCGGGCGGATTGCTGCTCGCTTTCCAGCCCACGCTCCGCACCGCCGCCCTGCTCGCCGTCTGCATCTGGTGCTGCTGCCGCTTCTATTATTTCGCGTTTTACGTAATCGAACACTACGTCGACGGCAAGCACCGCTACGCCGGTTTGTGGGCGTTCGTGCGCTACGCCTGGAGCGAACGCCTTGGCTGGCGACGCGATAACAAGCCGGTCAAATGACCGCGCGTCTCAAGGACTCAAAAGCGCGCCGTGGGTAAGGTAGGGTGCGGCGCGACGCACCCTTCTTTTGACGTGCCCCCCGTTAAAGCGCTAGAAGAACACCTGCGCCCGCAGCCAGAAGAGTTGATTCGTTTTCGAACGCTCGTCCTGCTCTTCGTTGAGCAGTACCGGTGAGCCGTACATCGAAATCTGCCAGTCAAAATAGAACTTGATGTACCGGTTTGGGTACCAGTTCCAACCGAGGTCGACCATCGAAATGCGACGAGTCCAGTCGTTTTGATCGGCCAGTTCGTCTTCGAAGACTTGCTCGCCGAGTTGAAGGTAGCTGTAGCGGACATAAGGCTCGATCGCCCCCGGTCCCCGCTCCCCGGACGCGGGATTGAAGGGACGGTCGGGGATCACGATCTTGCGGCCGGTGACTTCCTCGCCGGTGATGAAGTAGCTCAGGGCAATGTTGTATCCGCTGACAGGTAGTTTTGTCGCCTGCTCCTCTTTTCGAAAACCGAACCGCCCGACCTGCACTTCGGATTCAAACGATAGTTGCTCGTAGTACCAAGCCAAGTGAAGCGCAGCCTGTTCCCGCCGGCCCAGGACGACCACGTCCTCTTCAAATTCGAGAAAGACCGACGACGCGGCCTGCGCGGCCTCGTCGTTCTCCGAAGATTGCAGCGACGTCCGCAGTGGAAGTGTCTCGCCGGCGAACGCCTGATCGCCGTACGCGGCCGACCCGCCGATGTTCAGGTTTTCCCAAGTCGATGAACCGGTATTTCGAAACGGCCGGAAGTTCAAATAGCCGACGAGGTCGCGGGTCGTGTTCGTATCGGCCAGCCCGGCCAATTGGCCGGAAAATCCGCCCAGCGCATATTGCGTCTCCCCGTCATTGAGCCGTCCCCAAAACATCACGCCGGCTTCCCGCGAGAGACCGAAGTTCAGGGGATATAAACCCCGCTCGGGTGCGATGAAAAACTGTTCCAGGTGGTCGTACCAGGCGTAACTATAGGGCACGATGAACCGGCCGACTTTAATTTGAAACTCCTCAGAGGGTTGAAAATTGATATTGGCATCCAGGATGTCGAACGCTCCTTCGACGCTCCGCTGCAGCGACAGCTCATAGCCGTAACTGCGGGTAATGTGGCCCTCGAAGTACGCGCGGAATCGCGGAATGTAGACGCCCGGGCGGGCGGGCATCTGGTCGCGGGGCGAGAAATACTTGAAGTCGGTCTGCTCCATAATGTGGATCGCCAACTCAAACTCTTCATCGTCGGTTTTGATCGTGACCCCCTCTTCGAACTCGACTCCCAGCGACCGGCTTTCTCGGCCAAATTCTTCGCCGAATTCGTTTTCAGGCGGCCATGATGCTTCCCCTTGTTCGTAGGCGACGGGAAGAACCATGTCGGTGTCGGTTGCGAGGGGCGCGTCCGGTTCGGCGGCGTCGCATATCAGCGTGCAGGATAAGATCGCGACCGCAATCGCGCTGATCACGCAGCGTACACGCATAGCCCGACGATCCGACTGGTGAGACGAAGGAGAGGGAGGGAGGGAGAGGACGCGGACTTTATGTCGGGGCCGATTGGCCGTCAAGACGGCTTGCCGTCTCAAAAGCGGGTGGACGTCCTCGCCGGCGAATTGCGATTAAACGAGATGGGGCCGACGGCGGGAACGGCCGTGTTACTCCGCCGCCGGACCGATGGAAATCGCGTGGCCCGCGTTCCGACGTGGTTCGGTCAACAGCCTGCTCGTGTGCAGGTTGTCTTATTTGTGGATTTGCTAGAACCAGTTTCAAAAGCCGGTTGCGCCTGTTCGTGAAACTGTCGTACAAGTGTGGGCGTGACGCGTCAGAGGGTTTTGAAACCAGTTGTAGGAGACGATCATTTCGAAGAGGCGACCATCGCCACGTAGTTCAGACTCCGTTCCGCCAGACGGGTCAGCGTTTGGTTGGCGTGACCTTCTTCGTTGAGCGTTTCTTGCAGCAAATCGGCCGCGTCCTTTTCGCCGAGTTTCTCAGCATAGGCGCGGGCGGTTCCGTAGCCGGCGATTTCATAATGCTCGACACGTTGAGCCGCAGCGACCAGGGCAGCATCGATGACCTGCGGATCGACGTCGCCGTTGATCAGCTCCTCCCCTTCTTTAATCAATCCTTCCATCGCGGCGCACTTGTGGCCGCCCGGCTCGTAGTCCAGTTTCTTGAAGATCGATTCCAAACGCTTGACGTGCGTGCGGGTCTCCTCAAGGTGACTTGAGAACGCTGCTTTCAGTTCCTTGTCGTTTGCGGCTTCGACCATCTTGGGAATCGCCGAGATGAGTTGCCGCTCCGCGCTGTACAGATCCTTCAGTTCCATGACGTACAGTTTTTGCAGTGAGTCGAGAATCATGTTGGGAATTCCTTATTTATGTGAATGTGGTTAATTCCGGCCTCTCCCCCAAGGCACGCCGCGTGCCAATTCTGGACTTTTTTACGGAATCGCTCTGCAGCGTGGTCGATGCGAGTTTTTCGGGGTATCTGGCGATTCGACGGGAAGGGAACTTTGCTACGGCACGCAAGTCGATGTCTTCGCAACACGCCAACACTGAATGCCCGACAACCAGCCTGATCGACTCGCAACCGTAGATGTCCAACGAATGCCGTTGCGATCGTGGATGCCCGGCGCGTATTATCACGTTACCGGGGAGCGCCGTTGGATTTATCCCCGCAATCCTCGCGGCCTGGGAGGCGCCCGATGCAACAGGACGAAGAACACCTCAACCTGCTCGCCATCTTCTTCTACATCGTGGGCGGCATCACCGGGTTATTCTCCTGCTTTTTCATCGTCCACCTGGTTATGGGGATCATGTTTATTGTGGCTCCCGAAGAGTTTGACGATGGCCAGGGTGGTCCGCCACCGGCATTTGTCGGGTGCTTGTTCGCAGGCATGGGCGGGATCATGGTCGCCTTGGGGTGGGCGACCGCGATCTGCATGTTCCTGACCGGCCGATTTCTGTCCAAGCGCACACACTGGCTGTTTTGCTCGGTCGTCTCGGGAATTGCCTGCATCTTCATGCCTTTGGGCACACTTCTGGGGGTCTTGGCGCTGATCGTGCTGAACCGGCCGTCGGTGCGGGAACTCTTCGAGGCCCGCAGGCATTTGTCGACGAAGAGCGACGGATTTTCCGCGTGAGCGGTGACGTGCAATGCGAAGGCGCATGTGGCGCGATGAAGGAAAGCTCGGTTGGGGCGCGCTACTTTTTCGGGTCGAATGTTTTCCGCGAGTTTCTTGGAGCGGCGTCGTGAGTCGTTGAGAAAAATGCGCCGCCGAAACCACCACCGCCAAACCCGCCGCCCCCTCGGATAACCCCGTCGCGTTCGATGGGATCGCCAGTACGAACCCTGCGAATGACTTCGGCGATCTTACCGTGGTTTTCCCGCGTCTGGCGGATGATTAGTACGGCCCGTGAAATCACAGCGGCCCGCGCGGCATCGGCCGCCGCTCCCGTGCCGACCAATGCCAGTTTGCCTTCCACTCCCTCGATGTCCGGCGCCGATTCAACCATCGAAATCTCACCCGGCGCATCGGGGTGGGCCTCATCCTTCCAGGTGTCGGAGGGAACCAAAGAGCGGAGATGCACAAACAGGCTTTGCGCCACGTTGGTGTGCATCCGGTAGTAGAGCGTCACAACTTCCTGCGGATCGACGCGTTCTTGCTCACGCGGCTTCGATGCCCGCAGTGCCGTCCGGTACGTTTCAAGCAGACCCAGCACGTCCCGATGCAGGTGGTCTTGACCAAAAAGCACCATGGTTCCCGGCTGCGGAAAATTCAATTGTCCCGGTCCCCCCGTCTCTTCCCACAATTCAGCGTTTGTCTGTGACGTGATTGCGTCCGCCAGGGAGTTGGCTTCGTCGTGATCGCGACACAAATCACGGACGTCATAGACTGCCGTTTTCATCAATTCTTCTGCCTTGTTCGTGCTCGTGATCCACAGCACGCCGTCTTGGAGCACCCACGTCAGCTTCAAATCCAATAACATAGCCTGCAAAATCGTTGCCAGTGTGCGGTCGGTCAGCGACAACGTTAGCGGTTCCCGCTCACGAATCCGCATCTCGCGCAATTCCAGTTTATCAAGCCTCAAATCGACCTTGGCGTCAGCGGCCAACTTCGCCACGGCGTCGACCAGCGGCGTATCCTCAAAGTTGACGCTGACATTCTCGGTCAGCTTTTGCCTCAAGGCCAACTGAGCCGGATGTTGGTGCGTATACTCTTGTCTCAGGTGCTTGAGCACCTCCGTAAACGCCTCTTCGTGTTGGCTTTGAATACCGTCCCGCTGGCGAATGAAGACCACGTCTCCTAATGTGCTATAGACTCCCAGCCCTCCGACATCTTCCCAAGAGTCAGGTGCCACAGTTGCCGCGATCGCGTCCTCTATGCTCATCGCGTCATAACCGGCATCGAGCAGGTCGCTGATATTGTACGACTGCAACTGAAAATGCTCCTCGGCGACTTTTTCGGTTGTGACGTGCAAGATCTCGTTCTCGAAATACCAAGCCAACCCCAACGCGCGCAATCGATTCAGCAGCAAATAAAGCGGAGCGTCATTCAGGCGATCGGAGATCGGTTCGCTGAGCGAAAGTCCTTTGTCCAGCAGTGCATTCTTATCGACCAGCACGACCAGGTTTTGCTTGTCGTGCAGCCAATCCAACACCTCACGCAGCGACGAGTTTGAGAAATCGACCGTCACTTTCGCCGCCAATTTCTCCGGCATCAACGTTGCGGGATCGATCGTCTGGGGTTCGTCGGCGATTTCCGGAATCTTTTTTTCTGCAGCGGCCGCTTCGGGTTTGTCATCGTCCGCTGGGGCGAGGTCAGGGGACATTCCCAGAATCAGGCAGCAGACGCAACAGCGCAAAGTGAATCGAATGGACATGGCGCGATCCTAATTGATGTGACGATGTGTTGGCCCAATGCAACGATTGCACTGGCCATTCTACAGCCGTTCATCGCGCAAATGCAAAAACATTGCCGGGTGCGCGGAGCGCGGCGATCAACGCGCGCGGGTCAGCATTGCCGCGACCCGGATGGCTTGCTGCATCCCGTCCATGCGGGCGGAGCCTTTCCAGGCAATATCGAACGCCGTGCCGTGGCTGGGGCTGGTACGGATGATCGGCAGGCCGAGTGTGACATTCACCGCACTCTCGAAGCCGAGCAGTTTTAAGGCGATGTGCCCCTGGTCGTGGTACATGGCGATCACGCCGTCAAACTCGCCCCGGCAAGCCCGCTGCATCAGCGTATCGGCCGGTAGCGGACCCGTGACGTTAAGTCCTTCAGCGACTGCTGCGGCCACGGCCGGGGCGATGATGGTCGCCTCTTCGTCGCCGAACAGCCCTTCCTCGCCGGCATGCGGATTCAGGGCGCAGACGGCCAGACGTGGGACCGGGCAGTCCATGGCCGACATGAATTGCTGCATCAAGCCGATCTTTTCACCGACGGCTTCCGTCGTGAGCAAGCCGGGCACGCTGCGGATGGAGGTATGCAGCGTGACATGCACCACGCCCAACCCGTGCGGCGACGCCACCTTTCCCCCCGGCGGCATGTAGAGCATCATGCCGAAATTGCGGACGCCGCAGACGTCGGCGAGAATTTCTGTGTGCCCGGGATAATTCAAACCTGCCGCGTGCAGGGCGGCCTTGTTCAGCGGCGCGGTCACGATCGCGTCGACGTCGCCGGCTAATGCAACGCGGGCGGCGGCAGTCAAGTATTCATAGGCAGAGCGCCCCGCGCGGGCATCAATCGTGGCAGGCGGAACGTCCACGACGTCGTCGCTGCCGGGATCGTAACAAGCAATCGTCTCGACCGTCGTCGGCGCTGCGCCAATATACGGCAGGCGCCGGATTGTGTGCGGATACGCCAACATGTCGAGCGCCCGCTTCAGCACGTCCGCATTGCCGAACACGACCGGGTCGACGAGAGCGAGCAGATCGCTGTTGGTGCAGGCCCGCGCACAGACCTCCGGCCCGATGCCGGCAACGTCTCCCATGGTGAGCGCAATACGCGGCCGGTCGGCGGTCATTCTTCCGCCTCGATGCGTTCGTACTCTTTGATCAATGGGCGATAGCCATAGGCGGACATTACCGCGATCAATCCGCGATCGCTGTTCGACGCGGCAACCTCGCCGATGCAGTGCGTGGCGTTGTAAAGTGCCTCGACTGCCTTCTCGAATTCTTCGTAGGCCTTGTCGGTGTCCCCCTGCATTTTCGCTTGGGCAGCGGCGCGGAGGGCGGTGATCGCGGCGAAATAGGTGACGGCGAATTCGTGGCGCTTGGCGTGGTACAAAATATAGTTTCGCCCCGCCTTGCCCGCACGGGTCTGGCCGCGGTACATCTCCACCATCGCGTCGTTGTAAGCCGCGGTCGCCTCCTCCCACCACGCGGGCGGCGGATCGGAAACAAAATGTTTCATCACCATTCCCTGCACGGGAAACGCAAAACCGAGATCATGCTCGTCGATAATCGCCGTCGCCTTTTCAATCGCGTGAAACGCCAAAGTCGTCCGCTGCGACACACCCGGGCCGCAGATGCCGTCGAACAATTCGTTGTAAGCCGCTTCGGGGGTCACGCCGGATTCAAAGGACGCCAATGCCAGATAGTTCAGCGTCGGGTCGAGGTCGCCCACCAGCCAGTAGCGCGTGGAATAGCCCGCCCAGCCAAGCTTTTCCGTTTCCTTCAACAGGGCATGAATGTCCGACGTCGCCAATTGCGGCAGCACACCGACGTTATCGTCCGCCAGCGTCAAAATGATCATGCTCCGCTTGGCCGCCGACTCCGGAAACGCGGCCAGCAATTGTTTGTTCTGCACAACGCGGCGGGCGGTGTAATCGACGAAGTGCAGCAGTTCGATATACTCCGGAACCAACTTGTCGGCGACGGGAAACAGCGCCGGGTCGAGTGCCGTGAGAACACCGCCGATTTGCCTCCCGCCGGGCGCCTTGAGCAAGGTGCCGTCGGGATCGAGGTTGTGCAGGAAATCGAGGGCGGCAATGTTGCCCTTGACGGCTGCTTCGCCGCGATCGCCGGACGCCACCGTCTGACGTTCGCGGGCCGCTTTGATTACCGTGTCGTAGTCGGTCCGATCTGCGAGCCCCACTTTCTTATCAAGCCGGTCCCACGACGGTTTGGCATCTTCGCTCCAATCGGGGAACTCGGGCATCGTGAAATAGATCTGGTCGATGTCCGGATAGGTTTCGATATAGGCCCGCACTTTGGTGCGGACCAGGTCCCGAAACAGCGGATCGTTCGGCGTCTGTTTCGGCCCCGGGCCGATGACTAGTTTGTTCAGGCCGTGCGGCTTGGCTGCATCGGGCAGCACGGCGGCGAACTCCTTGGGGAACTCCAGCGGCGAAATGCTCAGCCCGACCTGCATGCCCAAGCGGTGGGCTTCGTCGATGATGCCGGTCAGCAGCTTGACGCCGGCGGACGTCATTTCATCATACGTCTTGGCCTCGGCAAAATCCGGATTGGTGAAGTTCGTCACGCCCCCCAGCGCCGCCCGGCCGGGGGTGTCACCGTCAATGGGAAACGTCTCGCCAAAGAACAACGTCGCCGTCTGTTTGCGCGTGCCGCGAAATTCGTAGTCGACAAACGGCTGCCAGGGCCAGACGCTGATCATGATGCGGTTGTATTTCAACTTGGCCAACTGCCGCAGCATGGCCTTTTGTTCCTCCAATCCCCACGACTCGGGACCGATGGGAAAATCATTCATGGTCCGCCAAATGCGTTGCCGCTGCCGTGGTTCAAGCGTCTTATCGATCCCGGCAAGCTCCAACTTCGGCTCGACGGCCGGGAGCATGTCGCCGTGCGCCGTGTACCGCATGCCGAAATGCCGCCCCAGTTCATAGACCGCCCACAAGGTCGCCACCGGACTGCCGCCCCCAACGACCAGCACGTCCTGTCCATCGAGCCGGCGACTGCGGAGCACGTGCCCCTGGTCGCTCAATTCCGGCCAATCCGCGCCCATTGCCTTGGCGACAGCGGGATTCGTTCGCGGGCTGCCGATCAAAACCGCCGGATGAGTTCCTGACCGACTCCCGACAATCTGCGGCTCAACATCAAACAACTCCCGAAACTGCCCCGCTAACTCGTCCGTCGCAAACCGCTCCAACCTCGGAGCCTCCGGACCAACCACGATCTCGACCACCGTCGCCGCTGAGACCAAAGAGGCGCCCCCACACAGCAATAGAGTTCCCACCACACTCCGCAACAATGCCATCCGCATCACCCGGTCTCCCATTCCCATTTCTGGCCACTGACTACTGGCCACTACAATTCTGCCTGCCGCCTACTGGTCCCCGCCGACCACCAAAATCCGATTCCGCGTCCGGAAAAACAGTTTACCGTTGGCAATCGACGGCGTAGCCAGAATGCTCTCGCCCAGATCGTTTCTCTCGGCCAAAAATTTCAGTTCGGGGCCGCTGTCCAGCACGGCGACGAAGCCGTTTTCGCCGGTCATATAGATCTTGCCGTCTCCGTAGACGGGGGACGCATAATACTCGCCGAAGTTCTTGAGCCGCTTCAATTTCCAAATCGTGGCGCCGTCCTCGGCGTTGAAACAACTGGAAAGCGCGCCCTTTTTAACGACGTAAACGCGGCCGTTGACGACCAGCGGCGACGAGAGATTCGACGGCGAGCGATTATCCAGATTCCATTGCACGTGCGTTTTCGTGACGTCGCCGTGGCCACCACCACGGACCGATTGGATTGTCTGTCCACCCCCGACCATATTGTCGGCCGACTGAAACGCGGCGTCGATTTCCTCATCGACCAAGAAATCATCCTGGTTGGCGTCCCCTTTGTCGAATTTCTTTGAGAAGGCGGGTGGCACTTCCTCTCGGCTGAGTTTTCCGTCCTGATTGGTGTCCTTCCACTGCAACAGCGCCGGTTTGAGGTGGCGGTCGGTGTCGCCGTAGCTTTGGATGGAGATAAAGATATTCTCATCCACCACGACCGGCGTGGTCATCACGGTCCGCAGCATGGTGTTACAGTTCCACAGTTCCTTCCCGTCCTGGGGGCGATACCCCTTCAGTTTTCCCGAACCGGCCAAGACGATGTCGGTGCGTCCGTCGGCGGTGCACAAGACGGGAGCGGCATATCCTCCGAGCATGTCGGGCCGTTCCTTCCGCCAGCGGAGGCTACCGGTCTTGGCCTCATAGGCGGCAATAAAGGGATTGAGGTCGTCGTCTTGTGCAAAAATGACCAGATCGTCAACCAATACCGGAGACGAGGCGGCCCCCCATCCCAGCAGATACTGCGGCTGTTGGATTTTCTCGTGCCACACGTCGTCGCCCGTCTTGCCGTCCAGGGCCATCAGCCCCAGCGTAGAAAAGTAGACGTAGACCCGTTCGCCGTCAGTGGCTGGAGTTGATGACGCGTGGCTGTTGGGGCGCGTGATTCGCGGCAACTCGCCGGTCGGGAATTCCCGCTGCCAAATCGGCTCGCCCGTCGCTTCGTCAAAGCAATAGACGACAAACGTCCCTTCGGTTTCTGTGTCTCCCAATAATCCTGTGCAATAGCAGCGGCCGTCGGCGATGACGGCCGAAGCGACGCCGTCCCCCAGTTCGTGCGACCAGACGACGTTCTCTGTGGCGGAGAACTCGGTCGGCAACGGCAAATCTGATTGTGAGACCCCGCTACAATTCGGCCCGCGAAACTGCCTCCACTCGCCAGCTTCATCCGCCCTAGTCGCGGCGGTCATTACGACAGCGAGGCCAAATGCGGCGAGTGCCAAATTCCGGTGCGGGTAATGTATTGGCGGCATGCAGTCTCTCCAGAAGCTGGTCCGGCGAGGAAAACTCGCCGGATTTTGCGGACTTGGGCGTGAGACTTGATAATACCGGTGCCGATCGTCCGACGCAAATTATTGGCCGCAGAACGCTTGCGATGCGCAGGCATTTCTGCGAATCGGCCAGGGCGCAAGTATTCGCAGTTGACCTGGATTGATTTCAACCGGCTAGGCTGCGAAAATCGATAACTGTTAATTACGGGAAATCGCCACCACAGGGAGAGTTGCCCGCTGCGACTATGGCTGAAGAATTCATATTGATCCCCGGCCGCACGAGCAAACAGGGGACGACGCTCAACGAAGGCAAATATACCGACGACTATCTGGAGGAAATCAGCACGCTGCAGATTTGCGAGGAAGACATGCAGCGTCTGGGCCTCAAAGAAGGGGACCACGTCCGCATGTGGAATGCAATCGGCGAAGTCACGGTCCCCTGCAAAGCCAGCAAGGGAGATGAATTGCCGCCGGGCATTTTGTTCATCAGTTATGGTATGTGGTCCAGCGTCCTGATGGGCGCCGACACCCAAGGCAGCGGCATGCCGGACAGCAAGGGACTGGATGTGTTTTTAGAGCCAGCGTGAACCAAAGTGACAAAAAAAATCCGAAATCCGAATATCGAAATCCGAAACAAATCCAAAACCCAAAATCAAACTGACCAAAATGTTTTAAGTTTTTGACATTTGGATTTGTTTCGAATTTCGGATTTCGTTTTTCGAATTTCCCCATGTGTTGGCTTCATTCGCCAGAAAATCGACCAATCTGTTACTGCCGTAAGGCCGCGCCCCCAGAAGGGCGGATGTCTGATTGCCGGGGCTTCTGAGTAGCTCCGGCCTTGTTGAAGGGGAACCGATCCCCATGAGTATTGCCGAAGCTCCCGTTACCGAGACGGGTGAATTGAAAATCGTCAAAGATGCGACCTGTACCTTTTGCGGCTGCGTCTGCGACGACATGGAATTGACCGTCGAAGCTAACAAGATCACCAAAGCCAAAAATGCCTGTGTGCTGGGCAAGGCGTGGTTCTTCAATCACCATATCGAAGACCGTCCGGAAGCCACGATCGAAGGGCGTCCCGTCACGTTTGACGAAGCGGTTGATCGCGCGGCCGAGATTTTGATGTCGGCGACGTTCCCCATCACCTATGGGCTTTCGGACACGACCAGCGAAGCACAGCGGGCGGCGATTGCGATCACCGACTGGATCGGCGGGACGATCGATACGACGACTTCGGTCTGCCACGGCCCGTCCGGAATGGCGTTTCAGGGAGTCGGCGAAGTCACCTGTTCGCTGGGTGAAATCAAGAACCGCGCCGACTTCGTACTCTTTTGGGGCTGCAACCCCGCTGAAGGGCATCCACGGCACTTCACCCGCTACAGCCTGATGCCCAAGGGGCAATTTCTCCCCAACGGCCGCAAAGATCGCACGGCGGTGTTGATCGATGTTCGCAAGACCAAGACCGCCAAGGCGATGGACTATTTCCTGCAGCTCAAGCCCCGCAGTGACTTTGAACTCGCGTGGGCACTGCGGGGGATCGTGGCAGGCGCGCCGGTCGACCCTAACATTGAAGAAGTCACCGGCATTCCGCTGGACATGCTGGAAGACCTGGTCGGCCGCATGAAGCAGGCGAAGTTCGGCGTGATCTTGTTCGGCATGGGACTGACGATGACGCGGGGCAAGCATATCAATACCGAGGCGGTGCTGGCCCTGGCCCGTGACCTGAACAAATTCACGCGGTTCGCTGCCAAGCCGATGCGGGGGCACGGCAACGTCACCGGCGCGGACAATATCGTCTCCTGGACCACCGGTTATCCCTTCGGCGTAAATCTCAACCGCGGTTATCCGCGATTCAACCCGGGCGAGTTCACAACCTCCGACACCTTGGCACGCGGTGAGGCTGACGCGGCGTTGATCGTCGCGTCTGATCCGATGTCGAACTTCAGCAACCCAGCGCGGGAGCATCTTTCAAAGATCCCCACGGTGGTGCTCGATCCCAAACTGAGCGAGACAGCCAAGATCGCCACAGTCGCCTTTACGACGGCGACGTACGGCATCAATACGGCAGGCACGGTCTACCGCATGGACGACGTTCCGATTCCGTTGCGGCCCGCGTTCGAATCCCCCTATCGCAGCGACCAGGACGTCCTGACGGCAATCGAAGCGCGCATCCGCGAGAAGCAATTGGCGGCCGGCTGAATCTTAATCGCGCAGGTGAACCGATGAGCAAACCTCAACTTTTTATCACCGGCGAAGATGAGGGCTTGGAACTTTCCGCCGCTGAGTACGCCGAAGCGGACTTCCAACCGCCCTGGAAATACGAACGCGCTCACCGGAGGATCGTCGTGCTCCCACCCCCCGGATATTACCATCATGTGATTGCTGGAGTGTTGCGCGACCACTTGGGCGCATACCGACTTTCTCATCCCGAGACAGTCGAACATGTATTTCAAGAATCGTGGCTCCGCGTCGACGACGACACGGATCGGCATCCCGACATCACCGTGTATCTCCGTGAAAGCTCGCCCGGCGAAGAGATCCCCGCGCGCGTGCCGGACATCATCTTTGAAGTGGTCAGCCCCGGTCGTCCCGCGCATGACCGCGACTATGTCCAAAAGCGATCCGACTACGAACAGGTCGGCGTGCGGGAATATGTCATCGTCGACCGATTTGAACATTGCGTGACCGTCTTGCGGCGCGAGGATGACAAATTTATTGAATCGACACTTCAGGAAGGTGACGACTACACCACGCCGCTGCTGCCCGATTTGCGGATTCCGCTGCACGGAATCATTTGACGCCTTATTGCGCTCCCCTGCCCCGATAGATTTCACTCCTCGAACATTAGTTGTCCCCCCTACATGTCACTTTTCAAAATCAGCGGCGGCACGGTTTACGATCCTCGGAACAACATCGACGGCGAAGTCCGCGATCTGTGGATCGACAACGGGAGGATCGTCGAACCGCCTACCGATCCTGCGGTCCTGCCAGCCCGCACGCTCGATGCTTCGGGTCTGGTCGTAATGCCCGGCGGCGTCGATATGCACTGCCATATCGCCGGACCGAAGGTGAACGTCGCTCGCAAAATGCGCCCGGAGGAGAAACGGCTCGCCGCTAAGGTCACACGGACCCCGCTCACACGTTCGGGAACGATGGGTAGCGTCCCCAGTACGTTCGCCACGGGATACAAATACGCCGGGCTGGGTTACACCACAGCCTTCGATGCTGCCATCCCCCCGCTCGGGGCTCGGCACGCCCACGAAGAATTTCATGACACCCCGATCATCGACAAGGGGTTTTACGTCCTCGTCGGCAATAACCATTACGTCATGCGGCAAATCCAGGAGCAGGAACCGGAGCGGCTCAAAAACTACCTCGCCTGGCTGCTCAACATGACTAAGGGCTATTCTTGCAAGCTCGTCAATCCCGGTGGCGTCGAGGTGTGGAAAGCGACCGGCGGGAATGCCACCGGCATCGACGAAACGGTCGACTATTTCAATGTCACACCGCGGCAAATCATCGCGGGCGTTGCGCAGGCGGCGGGAGGACTGGGATTGCCACACACGGCACACATCCATGGCAACAAGGTCGGCATGCCGGGAAATAGGATGACCACGCTG
>CALFYU010000656.1 GCA_937952455.1 uncultured Planctomycetaceae bacterium | reverse complement strand
TGACCTCCATCGATGCCTCACTGATATGGAATCTTGCCAGCTTCAGCGGCCTGGAAGTCGCCATGCCTGCGGGGGATGCGGCTGACTATGTGATCACGAGGGAGTCTGTGGCTTACGGTCACGGGGGTTAGATGACCTGATGGCCCTCCTAAGGGCCGTTCTGCCGTCATCAGAATTCCGAATCAAATTGGTCCGCAATCGACGTCCCGTCGGCGAGTCCTCCCCAAGGTTGGCCGCTCCAGATCCACAATTGATCGACGGCAATCCGTTCGGGCTGGCCAAACGGTTGAGCCGCGACGAGTCCGCGTGACAAATACAGCACATTGGTCGTGCGGATCCGAGCGGTGATGAAACCGTCATCAATCTCGCGTGCAGACAGAATCAAGACGTCCCGACGAATATCACACGCGACAAACCTGGAGAGGACGTGCCCCTCACGATAGATTTTGCGGCGTCTGCGTTTCATCCAATGGAGGAACATGGAATTTAGCGGCTTGAGCATGGTGACTGCCTGACGCCCGTGACCTGAGAGCCGCGACTAAAAATTTGACGCGGCGTTTGTACTACGGTACCGTGAGACCCAACATCAATGGAAGAGGGAAATACAGAGTCTGCAGCGAGTGAGACGTACGAAGTACCCGCAATTTGCTCCTTCAACCTTGTATGAATCTCATGACTGACGCGCACGACGATCATGAAGCTTCTCGTCCCGCGGCCCCCGACGCCGATTCCGGCGACGACGATGAGCAGGAAAAAGTCTTTGAAGCGGTCGGCCGGCTCCTCGGCGGAAAAGCGAGCGAGGAAGAGGCCGACGCCTGGGCCGTCATGCAGCGTCCGTTGTTCGCGATCGCTGTCTTCGGTGCGATCGGCGGATTTTTCATCTACTTCACCACGATGTGTGATCCCAACTACGAAGCCACCGGCCGCCGCCGCGGGATGAAGCAACTCATGAATTGGCTCGGCTACACGATCGGCCCCAGGTGGTCCTCGGTGATCGTCGGCGTGGTGTTGCTGGTGATCTTTGCCTTTATGTTCTTCCTGCTGGTGAAACGATCGACGCGGAAAGTGCTGGAGTTTTGAGCATGCGGGATCCCTGGCCTATGTGCTGGCGCGGACGGTCGCGATCGGGCACATCGATCGTTCGCTAGGATGCACAATCGCGAAAGAATTTGACAAAATCGACTGACCGATTGAACTCTCGCGTCATGGCGCGCACCTATGTAGGTATGCGATCCCGATTGTCATTGAAAACCGCGCATGACAGAAGAAACCGACAGGCTCTACGAACGCGTTTTGGTGTTAAGAAGCCAAACCGGTGACGAAGCGGCGTTTGAAGAGCTTATGGGACGCTATCATCGTCGGCTGGGATATTACCTGCGGCGAATGCTTCCCCAGACTGTCAACGCGGAAGACATCCTTCAGGATGTGTGGTTTGACGTGTTTCGCGGGATTGCGAAGTTGTCCGATTGCGGTGCATTTGCAGCGTGGTTGTATCAGATCGCGCGAAATCGCGCCTACCGGGAACTGCGGAAACGTCCAAGCCCCGGATCGATGATTGATATCAGCCAAATCGAAAGCGTCCAGGACCCCGGCGAGTTCTCACCCGAGGACGCTGAGCAGGTTCATTGGGCGCTGGATCAATTGAGTCCCGAACATCGCGAGGTCCTCGTGCTTCGTTTCATCGAAGACATGACCTACGAGGCAATAGCGGCGGTCACGAGATTCCAAATCGGTACCGTCAAATCGCGAATCCATTACGCCAAACACGAACTACGCCGCATTATGAGGACGACTGAGGACGATGGCTGAATCCAAAAAACGAATGGGCGAGCGACTGCTCGATCTCGAAGACGCCGCGGCTTCTGCCAAATCGCCACAGCAGGTTGCCGCGGTCGTGTTGAAACGCGATCGCAGTCGAATTCGCCGACTGGCCGCGATGTCGATCCTGCTCTGGTTGATCGCCGTTACGGGAATTGGCGTGATTGCGTACGGATACTTCGAGATTTACATGCCGAGAGTGACTGGGATTCTGACCCAACCTGTGGCGCCGGAAGACCGTAATCTTGAATACGAAGAGTATTTGCGAGGAACCGAAGAAGGATTGTTGTTTTTGCAAAGGACCGGTTGGATCGTGGCGCTGGGATCGCTCGCCGCCGTTGCCGTGGCAGCGATTGCCACAGTGGCGCTGATTACGGCCGCGAGGCGCGTGACACTTCGCCAAGTCGAAGCGAGTTTGGCAGAAATTTCAGAACAATTGCAGTCGCTGCGTCAATCAACCGCAACTCCTCCGAATTCTGAAAAGTAAGACACCTCAGTAATAATAAGTCTTGTATTGAAAGGTATTCCTTATGTGCAGCTTGGATGAATGCGACGCGCGAACTTGGGGTAACTCATTTCTAACACTCGCCGTCGGAGCTGTGCTGATCTTTATAGGCGCCGCCAATCTGCCGATAACACGTGCCGACAATCAAACGCCGCCGACCGCACAAGCACCAACAAAACAGAGCGAATGCGGGCTAATTCACAAAATCGGCAAAGATCAATCGTGGGTTCGCTACGACTGGACCTACAGCAATCACCGGACGGGGCGGGAGCCGGTTGAGCTTGCCGGCCAATTAACAATTACGCTCGCCGGCAACGAAATGTATGAGAATAAAAAGTGCCGCTGGGTGGAATTCAAAATTGTCGTTCCAGAGGGAGAGAGAGCACATACGGCCGTCGTTAAACTGCTCGTCCCCGAAGACAAACTCCGCGATGGACCTCTTAGCCACTCATTAAAGCAATCGTTCAAACTCGATGACCGACCGCCGCTCACAACCGAAGAATTGCGACAAGGCACGCCGGCTTGGCTGCGGCAGGCGTTCAATGTCCTGGAAAGGTCTTTCGGTCCGTTGACCGGCGATGCCGCTACTTTGCGAAACGTGGTGGAACAAAAACGGGTTGACTACCAGCAGGGGCAGCTAAAGTGCAAGGGCCTCCAAAGTTCGGCCACCGTAAAAGGATTGGACAGCCAGGGCCAGCCCAGCGGCATGGAGGCGGAAACCACACGCACAATCTGGCTGAACGACGCCGTCCCCTTTGACGTCGCCGCATGTGATATTGAGCGCAAGCTATTGCGCGCTGGGAAACTTCACCGCAAAGAAATGTTTTTCTTTTCGCTCTCTGACTTTGGACGCCAGCCGAAAACGGCTTTGCGGGAAACAAAGTAGTCTTCACGGCACTACGTAGGATTGTCAGTTGCACGACACGTCGGGGGGCTGCCTGGGCTACTCAATCTAGGGTCACAAAAAAACGCCCCGGCTTTTGGCCGGGGCGCGGGGAACAGTGTATGTGATGAGCCCTCCTTAACTACAACCCATGCTGTTCCCGCAGTTGTGACACAAATAACAGTTCCCGTTACGGACCGTGATCGCGCCGCAGTTGTCGCACGCCGGGGCGTCCGATTGGTATTTCGCGAACAACTCGCTGCGGGCCGCCGGGGTGTCCTCGAGCTTCACGAGGTCATTCTCCACAGCCGTTGCGGCGTGGCCGTTCGTGCCGTTTTTGTGAACGACGCTGGTCGTCGTCGCGGCAGCGGTGGTTTCTTCGGCCGGTTCGCGTTGCGGGGCGTTGGCTTCGCGATAGCCGGGTAAAAACTCCATGCCCAGCCAGCGGAAGATATAGTCCACCACGCTCTTGGCGTTGGGGATATCCGGATTGTTGGTCCAGCCGGACGGCTCGAAGCGGGAGTGCGAGAACTTATTCACGAACACTTCCAGCGGCACGCCGTATTGCAGGCCCATCGACATCTCCGTACCGATGACGTTCATCAGCCTGCCGATGTTGCTCCCTTCCGTGGCCATCGTGATGAACAGTTCACCCGGCGTGCCGTCCTCAAACAGCCCGACCGTGACGTATCCTTCGTGGCCGCCGACGGAAAACTTGTGCGTCAGCGACTGTCGCGTCGAGGGCAAACGCCGCCGCACGGGAGTCGGCGGTTGTTGGGCTTTCGCGCCACCCTCCTTGCTGTCCTTTTTGGTGTTAAGCGGCTGGCTTTTCTTGGATCCGTCGCGATAAATCGCCAACGCCTTGAGGCCTTGCTTCCAACCGTCGACATAGGCTTCCTCGATATCCTCGACCGTGGAGCTTTCGGGCATGTTGACGGTCTTGGAGATCGCACCGGAGAGGAAGGGCTGGGCGGCCGCCATCATACCGACGTGGCCCCGCCAACTGATCGAACGCTCTCCGTTGGCCGCTTTGAAGGCACAGTCGAACACCGGCAGGTGCTCTTCCTTAAGCTCGGCGGCCCCTTCGATCGTGTCGGCCTCTTCGATATGCTTGCAGATGCCGTCGATCGCCGCTCCGTCGTAGCCCAGTGACCGCAACGCCATCGGCACCGTGCGGTTGATGATCTTCATCATGCCGCCGCCGGCCAGCTGCTTATACTTGACCAGTGCGATGTCCGGCTCGATGCCGGTCGTGTCGCAGTCCATCATGAAGGCGATCGTGCCGGTCGGGGCCAACACGGTGGCCTGCGCGTTGCGGTAGCCGTACTGGCGACCGGAGGACAGACAGTCGTTCCAGACGTCGCGTGCCGCGTCGCGGAGATAGACCGGGCACTGCGGATCGATCTTCTCCACCGCATCGCGATGCATTTGCATCACGTTAAGCATCGGTTCGCGGTTTTCGTCGTAGCCGGCAAAGGTTCCCACCTCCTTGGCGATCTGACTCGATGTCAGATAAGCCTGCCCGGTGAGCAACGCCGTCAACGAGCCACAGATACCGCGGCCGGTTTCGCTGTCGTAGGGAATGCCCATCGACATCAGCAGGCTGCCGAGGTTGGCGTAACCCAATCCCAGCGGGCGGTACATGTGGCTGTTTTCGGCGATCGCCGGCGTGGGATAGCTGGCGTGGTCGACGAGAATTTCTTGAGCCGTGATGAAAATCGCTGCCGCGCGGCGGAAGCGTTCGACGTCGAACGTCGCGTCGGCGTTTTGAAACTTCATCAGGTTTAAGCTGGCCAGGTTGCAGGCCGTATCGTCGAGGAACATATATTCCGAACAGGGGTTCGACGCGTTGATCGGCCCCGAATTCGGACAGGTGTGCCAGCGATTGATCGTCGTGTCATATTGCACGCCGGGATCGCCGCAATACCAGGTGCCCTCGGCCATGCCGCGCAACAAGTCTTTGGCTTCGTATTCGGGGCCGGCTTGCTGGGGATCGGTCACCCAGTGCGTTTGCCACTTGTCGCCGTCGATGGCGGACTGCATGAAGGCGTCGCTGACGCGGACCGACAGGTTGGCGTTTTGGAACATGATCGAACTGTAGGCTTCGCCGTTGAAGTTGGCTTCATATTCGCCGCTTTCGATCAGCGTGCGGGCCTTTCGTTCCTCTTTGGCCTTGGCTTCGATGAACTCCTTGATGTCCGGATGCCAGTCCTTGAGGCTTTGCATCTTGGCCGCGCGGCGGGTCTTGCCGCCCGATTTGACAACGGCCGCAATCTGGTCATAGACCCGCATGAAGGACAACGGTCCGGAGGGAACGCCGCCGCCGCTGAGCTTTTCTTTGGCGCTGCGGATTGTCGACAGGTCGGTGCCGGTTCCCGAGCCGAACTTGAAGAGCATCGCTTCGCTGGTAGCCAGCCGCATGATGTCTTCCATGTTGTCGTCGACCGACTGAATGAAGCAGGCCGAGCCTTGCGGATACTCGTACGGTGTTTCTGGCCGCTTGATGGAGTTGGTCTCCACGTCCCAGCGGTAATTGCCGCGGCAGCCCTTGACGCCGTATTGGTGGTACAGCCCCACGTTGAACCAGACCGGCGAATTGAACGCGCCGTGCTGATGCAGCAGCAGCCAGGTCAGATCGCGATAATAGACTTCTCCTTCGTCGGCCGAGGAGAAGTAACCATCCCGGACGCCCCAATCGGTGATCGTGCGCGAGACGCGGTGAATCAATTGGCGAACGCTGTTCTCGCGTTCGGGCGTGCCCGGCTCGCCGTAGAAATACTTGCTGACGACGACGTTGGTGGCCAGCGAACTCCAGCCGGCGGGGACCTGGCAGTCGGTCTGCTCGAACAGGACGTTGCCGTTTTCGTCTTTGATGTGGGCCGAGCGGCGTTCCCATTGGACGGTGTCAAACGGGTCGATGCCGGCGGGACAGAATGAGGGAGTGGTCGCGACCTTCATCGAAGCCGGCTCCACTGCGTTGCGGCCGTTACGGCCATTGTGGGTGTGAGACTCGGTGGTAGCAGTTCCATGCACTTTGTGCATCATGCACTCCTTAAGAATCCATAGGTTTCAACGGCGGCGACGCCCGACGCAATCGATCCACTCACTTCAAAGGCCGCGATAGAATTATCGCCAGAGGGTTCGCGACCGGAGAGTTGGGTGCATCCCGATTTTAGGAAGTTTTCACTTCGCAGCTGCGAACACAGCCCTGCGCACCAACGGCCCCGGCGACCCGATCTTGTTGCCCTTTGTTGGAATGGTTATCGACAGACGACTGCCAGAAATGTGAACAAACGGACACCACATTATACGGTTTGGGCTGTACTTAGTACAATACCATACCTAGGGTACATCGGCATTCGCGAGCACCAGATGTAGTGACAACCGCAAGCGACTACTATAGATTGACGGAATAGTTTGTCAATACGCGACTGCTAGCGTAACCCCATTCCGTCTCAATTTGCACCTCGTAAGTTCAAAGCCTCGCAACGACTTGCTTCAATTCACGCATTTTTCATTTTTGCGAATTTTGAGATGGATTTTGGATGCCCGGCAAGTCCGATTCTCGCTGGTTTCGGGAGACTTTTCATCACGCACACTGACCGCAAATTACTAACAGAAATGGACTTACGGAGCGCCACGCGCATTCCATCCAAGATGTGGGCCCGATGACTCTGCTGTCGTGGGACGCAATGCATTCCCCGAATCGTTATACTCTTGGGCATTCCACCCCATCAGTCGTGCTCTGCCCGGCACGCATCATCTTGTTTCCCCGGAGAAGGTCATGTCCAAAGCTGCCTGGGCCATCGGAGTCGCTATTGTCCTCACTGCCGCACCCTCGCTCCATGCGGCAGACACGATGATCGAATTTGAGGAACATCCGGGGCGAATCGAAATCGCTGTGTCCGGTCAACGCGTCGCGTCGTACGTCTATGACGACCCGCAGACGCTTCGGCCGTATTTTTCGAACGTGCACACGCGCGACAACATCCGCGTCACACGCGCGCATCCGGTCGATCCGGACAGCGAGGGGGGCGACCACGGCACGATGCATCCGGGGATCTGGTTGGCGTTCGGCGATATCAGCGGGGCGGACTTTTGGCGAAACCGCGCCCAAGTCGTGCACGCCGGATTCGTGGAGAAGCCGCGCGTCAAAGCGGGCCGCGGTACATTCACCGTTAAGAATGAATACCGCCACGACGGCAAACTGATCTGCACCGAGACCTGCCGGTATACGATCGTCCCCGCCGACAACGGCTTTCTGCTGACAAGCGATTCCACGTTTTCCAACGACGATGCAGGGTTTGCGTTCGGCGATCAAGAAGAACTCGGCTTCGGCGTGCGCGTGAATCGCAAGCTGCGCGTCAAAGGTGGCAATGGCCGTATCCTGAATGCCGATGGTCAAATGAATGAAAAACAGGTCTGGGGCCAGGCGACCGACTGGTGTGACTACAGCGGCACGATCGATGACCGGTTTGTGGGCCTGACGGTCATGCCGCATCCCGACAACTTCCGCCGCAGTTGGTTCCACGTCCGCGACTACGGCCTGATGCTGGCCAATCCCTTCGGCCGCCAGGCGCTGACCGGTGGGGAGAAGAGCACCGTTACCGTCAAGTCCGGCGAAACGCTGCGATTGCGCTTCGGCGTCTTCATACACAGCGATCCCGGCACGAAAAACTACGACCCGGCGGCGGCGTATCGTGACTATATCAAAGAGTCGCAGCCTCAGTCGTGATCTTGAGCAACTAAAAAAAGTGCCTCGCGCCAAGACGCAAAGATATTTAACCGAGTAGCGGTACTGCTCCTTCGCGTCTTGGCGTCTTGGCGCGAGGTTTTCTTTCTGATCCAATCATTCAACAGCATGGCGTCGCCGGTCACTCATCCGCCGGGACCGTCATTTGAATCAAATCAAACACCGCTCCCTGCGGGTCGCTGACGACGCTGATGTGGCCGACGGAGACTTCGAACGGCGGTTGGCAGATTGTGCCGCCCAATTGCGCGACGCGGTTTGTCGTCGCTTGAATATCGTCGACTGCGAAGTAGACGGTCCAGCATGAGGGGACGTCCCCCATCTCGGGCTGTTTTTGCAGCATACCGCCGATACGGCGGCCCCCATGTTCCCAAGTCCAATAGGGGATCGCGGCCGAGTCCTCCGGTTCCGCCCCCCAGCCGAACAGGCTGCCATAAAATTCCAATGAGGCGCCCAAGTTGTCGGTGATTAATTCGTTCCAGACCCAGCAGCCAGGCTCGTTGACGAATTCCGCGCCGAAATGGTCGAGCGCTTGCCACAACGAGACGACGGCGCCGGTGGCGTCGCTGATGATTGCCATGTGTCCGGTGTCCATGATTTGAAACGGCTCCATCAGCACGGTACCTCCACACTGGGCTGCCCGCTTGGTGGCGGCGTCGATGTCGTCGACGCTGATGTAGGAATTCCAAATCGGCGGCATGCCGGACGCTTTCATTTCGTCGTTCATTTCCCCCATGCCGGCGACTTGCTGGTCGTTAATGGTGAAGACCATGTAGGGGTGTGCATCGGGCGACTCGACGCTGGCGGTTTCCCAACCGAGCAAGGCGGCGTAAAAGTCTCGCGCCGCGGCGACGTCATTGGTCATCAAATCGACCCAGCAAAACTGCCCGTTCGCATACGCCGTTCGAATCGCCATCGGTCCGCTCTCCCTGGGCCTGAGAAGTAGAATGTCGGGATCACCAAACCGCCATGCTGGCACAATTCGCAGGAGGCGGCAACAAATTTCAGATCGGCATTATTGTTTGGCGAACAGTCCGCCGCGGAGACGGTACGCGTATATCTGGCTGTTACTAAGAAAACCGCGCGCTAATTCGCGGAGACGCAGAGTAAGGGCTTTACAAGGCATGATTTTTCTTTGCGTCTTTGCGCGCGGCCGTACTGCCGTCCGGCGGAACAGGGGGCTGGGAAGGGGCACTAGGTCCATCTAGCCCCGCTCGGCGGGAACCGTTAGGCTAACGTTGAACAGGATAGGAGGTCGCTCGCCATGAAACGCCGTTATCTGATTCTCATCACCCTGGTGGCCGCCATGGTCTTTCCGCTCTTGGTAGGGCCGTACGCGTGGCTTGACTTTAATGGACATTTACCGGAAGAAATCCGCGCGGCGGTCGATCCGGCTTATCAATTCGTAGAGATCGAAGCCGCGAGATTCGATGTCACTCAGCGCATGTTCAATTCTTACGTCGCACTTTGGCTGGGCGGCGAATTTGAAGCTGCGATGTACCAAATCGATAAAGTCGATTTGTCACACCTACCATAGAGCCTGGGTGAATCTTCGCGTTGCTGCACTTTTCCGTCATCCGAAGGCCGCAAACATGGCTACCCCCGAACCCTTCAAGATCCTGGGCAAGATACGTTGCTTCGCGTCCGTGACCACGGCTTGATGCTGGCCATCAATTCGGCCGCCTTGCGCTGACCAGCGGCGAATCGCGAATACGTCATAGTGGCAAGATCACCCGAAGGATCTTGAAGGATGGAAAAAGAATCTCGCGCAGAGGCGCAAAGACGCAGAGAAAAAAGGGATTTCACTCAAGTCCCCTTCTCCGCGTCTTTGCGGCTCTGCGCGTGGTTTTCTTGTCTCCCGGCGGAGCTGGGGGGCTTGTCTGTTGTGACGGTTTGACTTCGGTTATGATGGATGCCGGTTTTTGGGGCCCCGTGCGAGGTCAACATGCTGCAGTTGCTTTCCGAATCCGGTTCGCCCAATTTCTGCGATGGGTTATCGCGGCGGCGGATGTTGCAGGTTGGGGGGCTGGGGACGCTCGGACTGGGGCTGCCGCAGTTGCTGCAGGCGAATACCGTGGCTTCGACGCCGTCGTCGACGTTCGGACGCGCCAAGCGGGTGATCTTCTTTTTCATGTGGGGCGGGCCGGCGCATCAGGATACGTGGGACCTCAAGCCGGACGGGCCTTCGGAGACGCGGGGCGAGTTTTTGCCGATCGCCACCAACGTCCCCGGTATGCACATCTCCGAGCACTTTCCGTTGATCTCCCAGCATGGCGACAAGCTGGCCATCATTCGTTCTGTTGGACAGGAGGACAACAACCATTCGACCGGCGCACATGCCGGCTTGACCGGGCGACGGCATGAACTGAAACAAGAACGCTTCGCTGCCCGCGAAACCGACTTTCCGCACATCGGCTCGGTGCTCTCCAAGCTGCGGCCGAATGCAGCCGGTATGCCGACGTTCGTCTCGATGCCCGAAGTGATCGCCACGACGGACGGCACAATCACGCCGGGGCAATTCGGCGGATTGCTGGGCAAAACGCACAATCCATTTCAGATCGACCAGCACCCCGACCTGCCCGATTTTTCGATATCGAGCCTGGCGCTGAGGGGCGGGATGAATCCCGACCGCATGCAGTCGCGGCGGCAGTTGCTATCGCAACTGGACGACGTCCGGCGGATGACCGACCGCGACGCTCGCGTGCGGGATATGGACGCGTTTTATGCGCGGGCACTCGATCTGGTCCTCTCGGCCGAAGCACGGCGGGCGTTTGATATTGCCTCGGAAAGCGAAGAAACACGGCGGCGGTACGGTTGGCATACGTTCGGGCAAAGCACTCTTCTTGCACGACGGTTGATCGAAGCGGGGGTGAAGCTGGTGACCGTCTATTGGCATCGCGAAAAGCCGACCGTCGATGCCAGTTGGGACACGCATTGGATTAACAACCAGGAGCTGCGCAACCGGCTCATGCCGGTGGTCGACCGCCCGATTGCGGCGCTGCTGGAAGATCTGCAAGCGAGCGGATTGCTGGACGAGACGTTGGTCATCTGGAACAGCGAATTCGGCCGTTCGCCGCGATTCAATCAATTCGGCGGCCGCGACCATTGGGGGGCTTGCAATTCGGTCGTCATGGCCGGAGGCGGCATGCCCGGTGGACAGGTCTACGGTGCCTCCGACGAACAGGCAGCACATCCGATTTCCGAAAAAGTGACGCAGGACGACATCGCGGCTACGGTCTATCACCTGTTGGGAATCGAACCGGAGACGTTGATCCACGACAAACTGGGCCGCCCCTATCCGGTGGCATTGGGGGAACCGATTCACAAGTTGTTGGGCAACCACGCCCGCCCGGAACCAATCCTCGATCCGCCGCCGATTCTGAAACGCCCCAAAATCGGCCGCTTCACGCAGATGTTGCGCGAACGGGGACTGCGGTATCTGACGATCGATTTCGGCAATCCCGACAGCGAAGCGGATTGGAAGCTGGCCGGGTTCGGTGAACCGGCCGGCGAGGGATTGGAACGTCACCGCCGCGTGACGGCCAACCCGGCGCGGATTACGTATCAGGGCACTTGGCACGTGCTGTTCGACTGGGCCTACCTGGTGCTCCGCTGTCCCGAGCCGCGCGGTCTGGACGGTCTGACCCTGACGCTTGAGGACAAGCCGCTCCCGATTCCCGACGACTTGAAGCGGGAACCGCCATCTCAACTTTGGCACATCCCGTTTCCCCCCGGCATGATCGCCGCGAGTAAGAATTTCGATTTGCAAATCGAGGGCCTCGATTGGCGGCTCACCGATTTGGTGTTGGTCGGCGATCGGATATCCGAGCGGCATTTGGGGTACGTGTGAAGCCCGTAGGGTCCGCGGTGCGGACCTTGAGCGCGGGTTGATGTCTGTTGATGTCTTCTGAATTCAATTGAGGCCAAAAACGCCACTTGGCTCGCCAACGGTCCGCACCTGACCCTACGAACTTTGTAAAGCGTCACAACAAGGTTGAATCGTGAATCGCGAAAATCTTCTCGCTGACCTCAATCAGGCCGTTGCGGACGAGGATGCAACACTATCTCATCTCGTGACCCTTGCGCATGGAAGTCGAGAGCGGGTAGAAATGGAACGTCGATACAATGCGATAAGGCATTCTGCAGCGGATCTGCGGCGCGAATTTGCCACATTGACCGGCGAAGAACATGCGGTCTGGTTAGATTTGGGCGTGTGCCCAGAAGCTGCGGTTTCTGGTGGCGTTTTGATTCAGACCGAGTCGAAATGTTACCTGATATTCAATGCGAGCGGCCAATTCATTGACGGACGCGCGCCCCAAGTGATCGCCGAGTTCAAGGATCCATTAAAAACTCAATTTGGCACACCCAACGACGAGGCGCTTAGCGGCCACCCGCTATATGGCCGCGGTTTACAGGCCTACGATGCATTTGAAGTGATCAATTCGCAATGGCTTGTCGAGGAACAACGACGAAACCAAGTGGCGTTTCCTAATTACGAATTTTCTTGCCGCCATTTTATCTTCACGTTCCACGGCAGCTCGTTCGAATGCTTGGCAGGTGATCTCGACGTGAGCGTTGATGAGCGTCCGTTTGACGAAATTTGGCGAGACCTCTTTCCGAAGGTCAATGAGTTGTGATCCGATGATGTGACCTTAAGGCTGTGAAAGGTACGTCAGGTTCGAATTCATCCGCTACGACGTACCTCACACACCGTTGACAGCGGTTTACACAGCGGACGCTACGCGCACGGATGCGTATTTTCAGCGTGGCTAAGAGAGATGTTCGGACAACGGCGAGCGTCTTCGTCAGTCCGACAGGCCTTCTTCGCGGACGCGGTCGATCATGCGGTCGAAGGCGGCGATGGTCCGCTGGATGTCTTCGTCGGTGTGAGCGGCCGACGTCATGGCCTTCCAGCCGAAGAAATCGACCCCTTCCAAGATCAGCGCCATGCGGAACGCGGACGTGAGTCTGCGGTCCTTGCCGACGTCCAACATCTCCAGGCGGTTTTCGTGCGGGACGAAATCGTCGGTGTCGGGCCGCGGACCGTCGTAATTCGGCAGGATGTTCACCGCCGAGAAATCACCGTACGCGATCCAGGGAGCATTCTTGCGGGCGAAGACCTCATTGATGCCGGCCCGCAATCGCCGGGCAACCTCGTTGGCCCGAGCGCACGGCTCGCCCGTGGAGACGATCTCCAAGGCGGCGATGCCTGCCGCGGCGGAAAGCGGATTGCCGTTGAACGTGCCGGGGTGTTTCATTTTCTTGCCGTGCTGGTTGTTGAACTGCAGCGCGGCCATCAGATCGGCGCGGCCCGCCAGCGCTCCGCCGGGGAGTCCGCCGGCGAGGATTTTGGCCATCGTCGTCAAATCGGGAACGAATCCATAGTGGCCCTGAGCGCCGCCGGGATGCACGCGGAATCCGGTGATCACTTCGTCGCACACTAGGATCACTCCCTTGCGCTCGGTCAGTTCCCGCAAACCGAGCAGAAATTCGCCGCGCACGGGTACCGTTCCGAAATGTCCGCCGGTGGCTTCCACAAAGACGCAGGCCGGATCTTGATCGTCGATCGCCCGCTCCAGCGCAGCCAAGTCATTGGGCGGAACGATCACCAAATCGCCCATCACACCGTCGGTCACGCCCGGCATGGCGTAGTTCGGGTTGTCGTGCGGCGCATCTGCGCCGGGAATCAACCCGTCGTGCCAACCGTGAAAATGGCCGGCGAACTTGATGACCTTGGTCTTGCCGCTGACGATGCGGGCCACGCGCAGTGCCATGAGTGTCGCTTCGGTGCCGCTGTTGACGAACCGCACCCGTTCGGCGGAGGGAATGAGTTGCTTGACCCACTCGGCCCAGCGAATTTCCGTTTGATGGCACGCGCCGTAGTGCGTGCCATGGGTCGCCTGCTGCTGTACTGCCTCGACGACTGCTGGATGGCTGTGCCCCAGCAGCAGGGCGCCGTGGCCCATCCAGAAGTCGATCAATTCCGGTCCGTCCACCGTCTGTTTGTGCGATCCCGCCGCGGCGTCGACATATACGGGAAACGGTTCCAAATACCGGGCGTCGTGCGTCACCCCGCTGGGAAACGTCTCGCAACCCCGCTCGTAGAGTTGCGCCGATTCGGGAAAGGTGTCGCGGTATTCCTGCTCCAAAGCGCTGCTGATGACTTGGCTCATCGATTTTCCTCTTTCGGTTGAACGGACCTCCCTGACTACGCCACCGAAGCCGGGATCTATTGATCGCGGGCAATATCAAAATCGCCGCCGAGATTGCGCCAAATCGAGTGAATGTGATTGGCGGAGTTTTGGGTGTTGTTATATTCGACAATGAACGTCGGGCCTTGCAGACGATAGGCGTGCGGTTCGTTTCGCTCGCGGCCGCCCCACCAGGCCAGATAGACGTCGTCCAAACCAGCCGACTTGAGTTCCGCGTGACGCCGCTGTGAAATGTCGCGGGGCATGTTCTTCAGGTATTCGGTCAATAATGTGCTCAGCAGTTTTTTCTGCTCGTCGCTCATCGAGCGATACGACAATACGACCGGGTCGGACGCCACCGGCTGCGGCTCGCCGGCGCCGCGAATGTCGTTGTCGGCCTTTTCGCTGATCCAGATGATTTTCAATTGATCCGGCGTACTGGTGTTGACGATTTGCCGCGCCAGGTCCTCTTCGGGCGCCAAGACGCGAATCTCCCGCCCCGGCCCGGCGTTAATATATCCGGGGTTCGCGCCGAAAAACTCCGGCGTGCTAGACACGACGGCGCCGTCTTCAATCACGAAGTTCAGCGACAAATGGTGCCCTTCCAGCCGCCAACCCCATTTGCCTTGCGGACCGGGCGTACCGAACAGGCTGAGGTAATACTTGCCCGGATCGCGGCGCTCGCGCCGCTGCTGCCGGTCTCCCTGTTCGATGAGGTAGAGCACTTCTTCGAGACTCATCACGTCCAGTGCTTGCGTATAACCCGCGTCAGACAAGCCGCTTTGCACCAAACCGTGCGCCGCTTTCAGCGCGTTCCCCTCCAGGTTTTTCAGCGGCAATCCCTTTCGCTCGCGGGGGATGAAATGCCAATTCAAACGTTCCGGATCGTCAAACGCGAATTCCGCTTTGCGCCGCTGATCCGGATTGAGCGCCTGTTGAAAACTGACAGCGGCAGTGATCATGCGTTGGCCGGAGGGAACGTCCTTCTCGGCCGCGGCCCACAACAACGTGCCCATAGCGGCAACGACGACAAGAGCAATCAACGGTTTCGACGATCGCATGGGGTGTTCCTTGAGGTGAATGAGCCGAGCTCGAGCCGTATCCGACGTCGACGGCCGTGCATCATGATAATCAACTGAAAACGACTAACGTGCTGCTAACCCGGCGGCCATGACAAACTGCGGCCGCCCAGGACGTGGACGTGCAGGTGGTCGACCGATTGGCCCGCTTCGGGACCGCTGTTGATCACCAGTCGAAATCCGCCGTCGAGTTCCAACTGCCGGGCAATGTCGCGGGCGATCAATAGCAAATGACCGGCCAAGGCCGCGTCGCCGTCCTCCAAATCCGCCACCGATGGAATTTCTTTTTTGGGAATCACCAAGACATGCGTTGGGGCCTGCGGATTGACGTCGTGAAAGGCCAGACAGAGATCGTCTTCAAAAACGATATTCGCCGGGATTTCTTTGTCGATGATCCGTTTGAAGATCGTTTTTTCACTGTCCATGCGACTCACTCCCGCCCGGTCAATTCGCAATCGTCACCGATACCGCCCCGTTGCCTTTCGCGCTCCGGAAAAACCTGTGGTGAGCGTAGCAGATCGGCCGGGCGATCTCAATTCGTGTCTCGCGGGCCAGCCCAGTGCGGTACAACAGCCCTCTTGCCACCCCCTATCCCAAAGCTGCGGCCGACAGCATGTCAATCTAGGTAAGGGACGTCAAGTCGGGCATAACCGGCGCAATTCCTTCAAATGGTTCCAGCGGGCCAACCGATGTAAACCGTACCCGTGGTTCCGCCGCGCCCGAACCTATTTTGTGTGGCGGTTCCTCAACAATCGAAAATCCGCCTGAATCCGACCCAGGATCGAAACCATTCCCGAAGAATGCGGGACCGTTTCTCGATTTTGCGTTGCCGGACGCGCGCAAGGGATCTCAGGTCTTGTTATCGAAAACGCCACGCAGGGAGGCAGATCATCGTGTTTAAGAAATTGTCGTCGGCAAGCCGGCTTCTGTCTTTCGTGACTGCCCTCGCAGTGATTGCCATCCTGTGGCCGAGCGCGGTTTCCGCCGGGTGGTTTAAGAAGATGTTCCACAAGGAATGTCGAACCCCCTACGATCCAGTGCAGATCAGTCCGCATTGCCAACAATATTACGGTTACTTCCCCACCTGTTGGCGGGTGTTCCCGCAAGACTTTCAGAATTGCCCGCCGGGCGATTATTGCCCCGGGACGGGAACCACGACGCAGCCATCCTACAATGGGGTACCGCCGATGCCGGCAGATGTGCCCATGCCAGAACCGATTGATCCGGACGAGGTGCCGACCGATACGGGAGACGTGCCCCCGGCGGACGTTCCTCCACCGGTTCCGCCGGCTGTGCCCTACGAAGAACCTTCCGATGCTCCCACCGATGTAAACCCGGTTCCGGACCTCGAATCGCCCGCACTCGATACGCCGGCGGAGCCGCAGCCCGAGGAAGCGATTCCCCTCCCGGAAGGGGACGAAGAAAGCTCGAGCAGCTTGTTCCTGCCGCCGATTTCCCGTAAAGAGACCGAGGCCGCTTCAACGTCCAACTGGCAAACTCATCCGGAAGAAGAACAGCGATTCGCGCCACCACCTCAGCGACGTACGCAAGCAGCACAGCCGTCACGGGACATCAATCGGCGAGAAGACCCATTGATCCAATTGGGCACAATCGAACCGCGAAATGCGGCGGCGCAAGACCGCCGTGCAGCGGAAACTCCCGTACTGTCGGCCGCGCTGCCGATTCCGGCGGATGCCGCGGGTGAAGTGGCCATACTGTTGGAGGCGCTGAGCGACCCCGACACGCCCGCCCGGCATGAACTCGCCTATCGACTGGGGATGATGAAAGAGTCCGCGACTCCCGCCGTTCCCGCGTTGACCGTCCTGCTGCAAGATCCCGACGCAAAGGTGCGGATGCATGCGGCATTAGCGCTGTGGCGAATCACACAGGAAACGGAGTTCGCAGTTCCGACGCTCTCCCATGGATTGAGCGACGGTGCGGAGCACGTCCAGTCGTTGGCCGCGGTCGCCTTGGGCGAGATCGGTCCTCCGGCCGAAGAGGCGGTGCCTATGCTCGTCACGACATCGGAGACCGCTGAGGCCCCCGGTAAACTACAGGCGGCCGAAGCGCTCTGGAAGGTGGCGGGCAAGAATGCCAACTCGATCGCCGTGCTCACGACCGCCTTGGATGACCCGGACGTCGAGGTGCGTTGGGTATCCGCTTATGCCTTGGCGGAGATCGCTCCCAACAGTCACGTCGCCGTCGACGCCTTGGTCGGACGGCTGGAAGACGAGAACGCCCGCGTTCGCGAAGTATCGGCCTTCGCCCTCGGATCGATTGGCCGGACCGCGAAAACCGCTGTGCCCGCGTTGCTGCAGGCGATGAACGACGAAAATCCCGGCGTCCGCGACGCCGCCACGCGGGCGTTGTTGCTTATCGACCCCTAGTCGATCCAACTAAGAACACCACCGCAATCAATTCACGGGGCGGAGCTGCACCAAGCAGCTTCGCCCCTTTTGCGTGCTGGATTTGTCTGTTCGCTGCAGACGATGTGCTATTTCAGGCGCTCGGCGAGTTCGGACAGACGCTTGAGTACCGGCACTTCGCCCGGCGTAACCATCCGTAACAATTCGACGCCGATCTGCCAGAAGCCGCACTCGATGCGTTTGCGGTAGCGTACGGTCCCTTTGACGAAGCGGCACCCGCCGCGGTTCCACAATCCGACAAGCACATCGTCGGTGTCGATCGTCTGCTGAGACAGCCACGCGGTGCCCGTCACGGAGAGGTTTTTCGTCACGACGAACGATGCCTGCTCGACGACCGGCCCGGTTGTTCCCCAAGGCATGACCAATGCCGGGAGTGCGCGGCTGAGGCGTTCTTCGAGCCGCAGTTCGACGATGTTCGCCGGTTGCGGCTCTGTGGCGTCGACAAGATTCTTGAGGAAGCTTTGAATTTCGACTTGTTGCTTGT
This sequence comes from uncultured Planctomycetaceae bacterium, assembly GCA_937952455.1. Taxonomy (GTDB): domain Bacteria; phylum Planctomycetota; class Planctomycetia; order Planctomycetales; family Planctomycetaceae; genus Symmachiella. Next base: position 3,991 of record CALFYU010000656.1, on the reverse strand, counting down.
TGGTGTTTGCACTGACCATTTGCCCTACCCCATTACCGAATCACCCAGCCGCCCGTTCTGTGCGGTCACCCGCGCCAGCCGTCTAACGCTTCTTGTGAGCTTGGACATACGACGCCCCCAACAGGACGGCCGCGACGGCTGCGGTTCCCAGCGATCCCCAGCCAAGGGAGGCATTCGCGGCGCGGGTTCCCAGGCCGCCCAACTGGGCCATGATGGCAAAACTCACGCCGAAGACAATCAGCGAGGACAATAGCAATTTGCTTTTAAACATTTTCTTCCTTGAGTATTTGGCCAACACGGTTCGTGTGGACTGATTGGCGACTTCGCGCAGCGTATTCAGTTCGCTGCGGGCTGCCCACTTTTGTTGCATCTCTTCGGTCACCGCATCGTCGTCGAAACTCGTGTCGATCTCGGTTGACTCGAAGATCGGTTCATCCACAGCGACGGCCGTAGCTGACATACACTTCGTTGAATCAGCGGCCGAGCCTCCCGCGAATTGATGTTCCAATTCCTGGATCTGAGCCTGGCGCTGATCCCATTCAGCCGCTGCGGCGTGACTGGCCTCCTCCATGGGGCTCGGTGGGTTTCCTCCGCCGTCACCCGGTTGGGCATCGTCGAGCATGTTGATCAATGATGTTTTTTGCAGAACTTCCTCGAGCCGCGCGTCCATCTTGGCACACGTGTCGATCAGCTCCCGGTCACGTTGCTCAACGTTGACCTTCAATTCCCCCAATCGCTGTTGATGCACGGCGAATTCGCGGCGGACGGCTTGCAGCGAACTGCCCGTTCCGTCGTCGGTCGTGGGCGAGGGAGAACCGACGCCAACCACATGCCGTTGTAGAATCTCTTCGCCCAGCTGCAACGCGGTGTCGGTCGATTTGAGTTCCTCGACCTCCCGGTGCATCAGCGACTTGAGTTTCTCAAATTCGCCGGTTAATAACCGCCGGGTCGCCATCAATTCATCCCGCTCGGCGCGCAACTCGTTGCAGAATCCTTCCAGGTCGACCAAACGATCGCGCAGCAACTCTTCATCGTGATCAATGGCAGCCAGCGCTTGGCGTTGTAACCTCGAGGCACGCCGCAGGCGCAACGAAACGAAGACCAGCAGCCCTCCCCACAGCACAGTCCCCGCAGTGACGCAGAGAACCATCCAACTAGCGGCCGCCCGCTTGTCCGAGACCGGCGGCGCTGCGGCTGTCGTTGACGCCATGGCTTTTGACCCGGAATCCGTTGAATCGGCTAAATCCTCGGAGAGATCCTCTTGTGTTTTCAGTGCATTGATCGCCGCCGCTAGCGAGGGACTCGCGGGTGCATCCCCCAAATCGACCGATTCGACCGCCGATGACAATTCACCCGTTTGATCGGCAACGGTGATCATCAGTTCCGCCCGGCGATTGTCGCGCGCGTTTAACTTGTCCGGATCGGCAACCGTCAACTCGCCCGTCTGTGGGTTGATGGCAAAGCCGCCGTCGTCGTTGCCGCCGGTGATGGAAAAAATCAGCACATCGTTTTGGTCGGGGTCGCTGGCAACGATCTTGCCAATCACGCTTCCACGTTCGACCGCTTTGGGCAGCGAGAATTTCTGGGCGACAATGATCGGCGGCTCGTTGACGTTTGTCAGTTCAATTTGAATCGCGGCGTTTGAGGCGGCCCCTTGGCGGTCGCGGACCTGCAACTGCAGAGTGCGCTGTGGAGTCTGTTCAAAGTCAAGCTGCGCCGTTTCGGCCAGGCTGATGTCGCCGGTCTGTTCGTCGATCACAAACGCCCCGTCGTCGTTGCCGCCGGTGATTGTGTAAGTTAACTGGTCACCGTGATCAGGATCGGTCCCGGTGACGCGGCCGACGAATGTTGCCGCAGCGCTGTCTTCCGGTAGCGTAAATGTCGCGGCAGCGAGTTGCGGGGGTTCGTTGACATTCGACAAATCGATGCGAATCGTACCCGACGCAGCTGCGCCGGCGGCGTCGATCGCGACGACGTCGACGTCGAAATACGGCGTGGCTTCAAAGTCGAGGGTCGCGGGATCGACCACAGTGATCTCGCCGGTGGTTCGATCGATGGCGAACGGCGAGGGTGCGTTGTCGTTATTGAACAGATAGATCAAATGATCGTCCGCATCGGGATCATCAGCAGCGACTCGTCCCACAACCGTGCCGTGGGGGCTTTGTTCGGAGACCGACAGAGGCGTTACGATCAGGACCGGAGCTTCGTTGACGTCTTCGACGATGATCGTGACGGTGCGGCGGTCGGTGGATTGTGAATCAGCATCCAAGTCAATGCCGGTTTTCCGCAGTTCCTCTTCAAATGCGCTTTCCAAACTGTCTGCATTGTTGTCGGCCTTGGTGATCGTCACTTCCAGTACGAATTGGGGATGTGCTTCATGGTCTAGCACTAAGGGGTTTTTGACCCGGATTTGACCAGACTTCGCATCGATCTCAAACGCACCGTCCTCGTTGCCGCCGGTGAGAGAATAGGTGCGCCGGCTCGTTTCCGCGGCCTTGTCGGACGTCATCGTCCCCGCGGTTGTACCGGCTGCGCTGTTCTCCGCGACCGAAAACTGGGTCGCGGGTTGTGCTTCGGCCGCCCTGTCGGAAGGCCTCTCATCGGACCAGCCCGCTTGGGTGGAAAGAACCAAAACAGCAGTGATGAAGATTGTTTTTCGCACGTCAATTGCCCCCAACCAATGCCAGTACACTGCGCGACGGCGTTGGAAGATTTCGCCAGTCGAGAGTTAAACACAGAGAAATCGCGCCATCCGGCCAAGGGCGCCGTTCAGCCGGAGGAATTGCGAATCTTCACGAATTCCGAGGAATCCGCGTCCGCATAAGACTCTAGCACCTGCCGCGCGAGATGTTGCTTTTTAGCAACCTGTAGCTGGAAGTTGGGCGAAGATGTGAGCGTCTCTGCCGAAACCGCGCATTCGGCCGATGACAGGGGAGCAATCGGGCGCGGCGATTATGCCGGTTTTTTGGCGCGGACCGGCGGAGGCTGGGGACGGGAGAAGACAAGTTCGTCATCGCTCGACTCCGCGGGGACGTATTGATATCCCTCTTCGGCAAAATTCACCAATTCAGCCGGATCGGTAATACGGTTTTGAATGATCCAAGCCGCCATCCGACCCCGTGCCGGCTTCGCGAATGTTGCGATCATCCGCGATTTTCCGTTTTTGATTTCCCGAAACGCCGCCGCCACGACCCGTGCGTCCAACTTTGCGGGCTGCGCCGCTTTGAAGTACTCCTGCGACGCCAGATTCACCACGACGCGTTGCTTCTGCTCCGCCAAATCGGCCTGGAGCGCACCTCGAATGCGGTCGCCCCAAAAATCATACAAATCCTTGCCCCGCCGCGTGGCGAGCTTCGTTCCCATCTCGAGCCGATAGGGTTGCATCAAATCCAACGGCCGCAAGATGCCGTACAGTCCCGACAGAATCCGCAGATGTTTCTGCGCAAATTTCAGGTCCGCCGCGCGGAACGTCTTCGCCTGTAGTCCCGTATAGACTTCGCCGTCGAACGTCAACACCGCTTGCTTGGCATTCTCGGTCGTAAAGGGGAGCGACCATTCGGCGAAACGTTCGCGATTCAACCGCGCGAGATCGTCGCTGACCCCCATGAGCGCCGCCAGCTTTTTCTGCGACAGGCCCCGCAGTTTCCTAACCAACTGCTCCGCATCGTCGAGAAACGCCGGCTCGGTAAACGTCTTGGTTTGCCGCTGCGGAGACAGGTCGAGTGTTTTGGCGGGAGAGAGCAGAATCAACATGATGAATGGTCGTGACGTGGTGGATTTAAGCAGGGCCGGTATCGTCGCCGGACGGACCGTAAAGTCCCGGCACGGGGACCTCGTTGACACGGAGGTAAACACACAGGTGCGCGCGATGGTGGATCGTATGGTTGAGCACCCAGGTCCGCAAGACCACCAAGCGGGGAAACGTCATCATCACCTGCCCCTGCTTGAGCAGCGACCACGGTTCGACAAGTTTCTCATCCTCGACCGTCTC
>CALFYU010000655.1 GCA_937952455.1 uncultured Planctomycetaceae bacterium | reverse complement strand
CCGGGCTTTTTTATTGAGTAGGCGGTAGGCAGAGGGCAGTAGGCAGTACGAAAAGTGGTCCGTGGCCGGTGTCGCGTGGCGAGATTCAAAGTGGTGCGGGAGTTGCCCAGTTTGTGGTGGCGATTTCATTGCCGGTATCCACTGCACTCATCACTGACCACCGGCCACTGACGACTACGTGATTTCTAATTAAACCACACAGCGAAGCCGAAGAATTCGCCTCCGAAGACGCGCAAGAGCCGTTGCCAGACGCGGGAATCCGTGAGCGGGCCGTCTTCGATGTAGGGCGCCGCTCCGGTACCCGAAACCCACATGACGAGGTCAAACTGCCGCGGCTCGGTGAAGACGCGCCGGAAGTTCACCCCCCGCGCTTGCGTCTTTTGATCCCCCCGCCAAAACGGGATCAACCGTTTGCCCTGCAGAATCAGTTCCATTTCGTCCAAGAACACGTGCCAAGCATCGATCATTTCCTGTCGCACGCGGACGTTGGGCAACACGCCGGTCTGATTCGGGTTGGGGAGCCATTCGTGGTCGTCGTCGTTTTCTGCCAGGATCCGTTTCCATGACTGTCGACTCTGCTCGATCATGGCCTCCAAATGCGCCAGCGCGCGGGGCATCCGCTCAGGCGCCACGATGGGAAAATTGATCAGGTGGATAAAGGCGACGAAGTCGAACAGGTCGTCATTGAACCAACCTCCCTGCTGTTCGCTCTTTTCCGTTAAGAAATCGTAGGGCGACTTGTTGTTCGCGAAAAACAGGTGTCCCGTCCGTGCGAACAGTTCCCGGCCATCATAGGCCAACGACATTTCGCAGAACGCCGACAGCAAGTGGCAATATCCTCGCAGCCAGTGCACGTCCCCACCGTCGAACGTGATAAGGAAATTCTCCCCGGCGGCTTGATCGACTCGGCCTGTCACCGCGGCCAACAACCTCCACAGAGCCTCGTTGTCATCGGCGTTGCCGTCCGCGTTGAGATCCAAACGGATGCAACCGAAATGCAGCGGCAGTTTGACATCCGTGGTGTCGACCTTCGCCAGCGTGGCCTCTGCCACCGCGAGTTCGTCAAGAAACGTCTCGATCAGCTTGCTTCCCGCCTCGTAGGTCATTTCCTCGGGATGGGGATTTTTGGGGATCGGCAGTCTCAACAGCGGGATTTCCCTTGAAGCGAGCGAGGTCAACCCGGACAAACGCAGGCCATAGCGGTGATACGATTGGCCAAGATGTTCGACGGCCTGAAGAAACTGCACCACTCCCAGGCTGAATTGTGCCTGTTCGTCGTCCGGGTTTTCAGCGATCCGTTTTGTGAGCGCAACTTCGGCGTCCGCCAATTGACCTTTCTCCAGAAAGGATTCGACGATTGGTGGTGCGTCGGCGGCGATGGCGCAATTCCCGCAAACCGGCAACAGCAGCAATCCTGGAACGAGCAACACACATGCGCGGAGAGTTTTCATGGATTGGCTCCTTTTTGCGACGGGAGAGGTGTGCGCAGCATCACACGGCGAGAATTCCCGGCTGAGCAGGGTTCCGCGATCCGTTGCTCCAGACAATGACTCTTCCCCGGACGCGGCCGAGCGCCGCATATCACGCCGCTTTGCGAAGTTTTTTCAAAAACCTGCCAAACTCGCGCATTCAGGCCATTACCTGCAGGATTCCGCGGCAGAAATCGGGCAAGTCATCCGGTTTACGGCTGGAGACGAAGTGGCGGTCGATCACGACCGGGGCGTCTTCCCAAATGGCACCGGCGTTAACGAGGTCGTCCTTGATGCCGGGCGAGCCGGTCACACGGACGCCCTTGTAGACCCCGGCGGAGATCGGAATCCATCCGCCGTGACAGACGGCGGCGACCAGTTTTCCGGCGGCGTCAAAGTCGCGGACGAGTTGCAGGACTTTCGCATCGCGGCGGAGTTTGTCCGGCATGAATCCCCCCGGCACGACCAGGCCGTCAAAATCGGCGGCTTCCATATCGGCGATCATCGCATCGGAGACGCAGGGGTAGCCGTTTTTCCCGCTGTACTTGGTCTCCGCCTCCGGCCCGGCGACGGTGACATGTGCCCCGGCTTCGATGAGCCGCAGTTTGGGGTACCACAGTTCGAGATCTTCGTAGATGTCGCCCACGAAGATGAGAACGCGTTTGTCGGTGAGGGGCTGCGTGTTGGGCATGATGGGTCTCCTGTATCAATATTGATCAATGAGCGATTTTGGTTTCGATGGCGTTTACGTCGCGAATCGAACGTCGACAGCGACCGCACGTGGTCGGATTGGGAATCTTTCGTCGAACACTTTCAACTCCACATCGACCGACTCTGTCGGCGGATCATCTCCGATGTGATGTGCGGTTTGAGATCGTCCCCTTCGTCCGCTGGTTCGACGATGATCCCGGCACGCTCGTGGAACTTCTTGCGGATCGGCTTCGGCAAAAAGCGCGTGAGTTGGGCGAACGAGTGCCCGCCGTAGCGGCGGCCGGGGAAGTAGTAGTTGAGCGGGAAGCAGACGTAGAGCGAATTCTTGGCCCGCGTGAGCGCAACGTAAAACAGCCGCAATTCCTCTTCGATTTCCGCTTCGTTTTTCGTCGCCATGTCGGAGGGGATATTCCCGTCGGCGGCGTGCAACAGATCGGAAGAGCGTCGTGTAGAGAAAGAGTGTAGATCTCGGTGGTCGCCGTAT
>CALFYU010000654.1 GCA_937952455.1 uncultured Planctomycetaceae bacterium | reverse complement strand
TTGCGTACTCGACTCCGCCATGAACACATGATCGGGAGTCACCTGCATCCACACACCCGTGTCGCGCATTTTGTCCATCGGGACGAGCATCGTGTCCATCGAAATCACCGGAATGCCGCGGTCCCGCAGAATTTCGGTCGGCGGTGCCAAAGCATCGATGGCCACCGCTTGAAAACAGCAGAAGTCCCAGTCGCGGTCGACGATCTGGTCGATCTTGTTGCGCTGCTTTTCCGGATCAAACTCGCCGTCGAACCACTCGATCTCCACGTTGAGCAGATTGCCCCACAATTCGGCCGTCTGTTTGCCCAGCGCACACCACGTACTTTGCAGACCTGCGTTGGAAAACGCCGCCTTGAGCGGTTTTTGGCCATCTCCGCCGGCCGTTGGTGAATCCGCAGACTTCCCGCAGCCGGCCGCCAAACCGGCCAAAGCGGCGGTGCCGCCCAGGGCGACATTTCCCAAAAACTGCCGGCGCGAAGCGTCGGACGCGTGATTGTCGGTCACAGTCAAGGTCCCTTGAATTCTCGGTCTCTGGTCGGTGGTCGATAGGCTCTGCCGCTCACTATCTTGGCCAAAGTGGCAAACTCTATACTGTCCAGTGCCCCAGCCGAACGCAAGGCTCCCGCCCGAACTTGACTCAACTTGACGTACCCAGCGGTGTGCACCACCATGAACCCGTAGGGTCCGCTCCCGCGGACCGCGTTCGTTGGACGCGAGCATCAGATCATCCACATCCTCCGAATTTCCCGGTCCGCGGGAGCGGACCCTACGGCAATTCGATTCCTGGAAACATCACCTATGCGATTCCGCATCCTGCTTACCGTGCTCTGTCTGACGGCTGTTTCGCACAGCGCGAGCGCGGCGGACGCGCTGGACAATCTGGAAATCGACAAGCTGCGGCGGCTCAAATTGGCCGTGGAGACGCTCAAATCCGATCGGCTGCCGGTCGAGCGGAAGAGCGACTACACCGACTACCGCGCCTGCCTGCATGTGCACTCGCATCTGTCCCACGATAGCAACGGCACAGTGGAGGAAATCGTCAAAGCGGCCAAAGAGGTCGGCGTGAATGTGGTGATGTTCAACAATCATCCGGCCGACAGCTACGACTTCTATACCGATGGCCATCGCGGACTCGTCGACGGCGTCTTATTGATCCCCGGTGCGGAAACCACCGGCCTGTTGGCATTTCCCACCACCAGCGTCAAAGACAAGCTTGGCTCAAAGCCGCAGGAGTTCGTCGACGCGGTCGGCCCCAACGGGGGCATGTCGTTTTTGTGCCATCTGGAAGAACGAATGGATTGGGAGCTGACGGGCCTGACCGGCAGCGAAATCTACAATACGCACGCCGATTTCAAGGACGAGGCGCGGTTCATTCGGGCGCTGCGCGATCCGTTGACGCTGATGCTCAAACTCGGTCCCGCCCTCCGCGAGTATCCGCAAGGAGTCTTCGCCGCTCTGCACGATTATCCGGCCGATTATCTCAAAAAATGGGATGCGATGTGCGCCGTCAAACCGCACACCGGCGTCTCCGCCAATGACGCCCACCACAACCAGGGTCTGAAGGCCACCATGGTCGAGGAGGGCAAAGTCCGCATCGACGACGGCCTGGGGGAACAGGTGGCCCTGCTCGATCCGGAAAAGTTGCCGCTCGTCAAGCCGCTGCTGTCGGGAAAAAAGGCGGGAGATGTGGTCTTCGACCTGGACCTCGACCCCTATGCCCGCAGCCTGCACCACGTCAGCACGCACTTGTTGATGAAGCACCTGACCGAGGCGGACGTCCGGGACGCGCTGCAGCAGGGACGGGCCTACGTCGCCTTCGATTGGATCGCCGATCCGACCGGTTTCGTGTTTCAGCTGGCAGGCGACGGCAACAACCACGAAATGGGGAGCGACCTGCTGCTTGCGCCGGGAATGGTCCTGCACGCCGCTGCGCCGCTGCCGGGCAGCTTTCGCCTGCTCCGCGACGGCAAGGAAGTGGCCCGCGAATTGGGCTGCACGTTTCAGTATCCGGTGACCGAACCGGGGATTTATCGCATCGAAGTCTGGCTCAACCTCGAAGAAGAGCCGCGGATTTGGATTCTCTCCAACCCGATCTACGTGCGCGCTCCCGAAACGAAATGACCAGCCCAAGAATTTTGGTCGGCGTTTGGAATTGACAGCCGGCGTCCGGAGAATTACCTATCAACTGAGACTAGGTCTCAACTTGCTGAATCGGTGGAATTTCTGACAAATATCGATGTTCAAGGACTTTTCGGCCTGTAAACTTCCTGCAACAATGCCGACGAAAGATGACAGCGGAGCCGCTTCGTTCCTTCGGCCAGCAGCGCCGACCGATGACCTCCTGCTGAATGTTTTCCGAGCTAATTGCGTTTGTCTATTTAGAGATGTTCATCGCTTGAGAAAGGAAGTCAGATGACCCACGTCGTCGCCGAACCTTGCTTTGGGTGCAAGTATACCGACTGTGTGGTGGTTTGCCCGGTGGAGTGCTTCTACGAAGGCGAATCGATGTTGTACATTCATCCCGATGAATGCATCGACTGCGAGGCTTGCGTCCCCGAATGCCCCGTCGAAGCAATCTTCCACGAAGACAATCTTCCCGAAGAATGGGCCGATTACACCGAGCTGAATGCCGAACTCGCCCCTCAGTGCCCGGTCATCACCGAGAAAAAAGAACCGCTCGCCGGCAACGAAGGCTAACCGCCGCAGCCGTTCCCAAATCGATCCAAAAACGCCCCGCGTTACAAGCACTGTAACGGCTCGGGGCGTTTTTTGTTGAACTAAGTGCACCGACGGGTTGCTGTTCGGCCACTTCCCCGGTCGGACGGCAGCCCAGCAACTTCGGCAACATGCTGGTGTCCGCCAATTCCAATTGGCCACCGAGGCGAGTTGACGCCAATACTACTCACCCGGAACCGCGCTCGCGTGCAGCTTGCGATACACGTCGAGCGCACGCTCATACTCCGCCCATTCATCGGCGGCCAGAATTCCACGGTTCGGCGCGATCTCCTTTTCCA
>CALFYU010000653.1 GCA_937952455.1 uncultured Planctomycetaceae bacterium | reverse complement strand
GCCTTGGCATCGTTGTTCACCGGCCATCCCATTCGTCCCGACACCGCGATGACGGGCGAGATAACGCTCAGCGGTTTGGTCCTTCCCGTGGGTGGGATCAAGGAGAAGGTCCTGGCGGCACAGCGTGCCGGATTGAAGCACATCATGCTGCCCAGCGAAAATCAGAAGGACATGCACAAGATCCCGGAGAATATTCGCGCGGAAATGGAATTCGTATTTGCCGAACGAATTGAACAGGTATTGGCGTCGGCGATTCCGGAATTGGCCGAGCGATTGCAATTGTCCGAAAGTGCGGCGCGCATCTGAAACGCCGGCGTGCTTGTTTGAATTCGGGACAACTAACGTTTCAGGTGGGCTACCAGCGGGGGGCGACTCTCAATCGGCGGCCAGCGCCTCGTCGAAGCGGTTGATGAGATCGTCCGCGTCTTCCAGGCCGACGGAAATGCGGAGCAAGTATCGTGATACGCCGCAACTTTCGGCGAACTCGAGTTCGCCGTAATGGGCCAGGATGGTGTAGGGAGAAACGAGCGTATAGTTTGTGCCCAGGTTCGGCCCCTTAGAAACCCGCAAGGCGTCAAACACGCGTGGGGCACGGACGGCCGGTTCGGTCAATTCGATTGACATCAATCCACCAAACCCGCCACCCTGCTTTTGAAACGCGCGATAGCGCCGCGGCGTCTGATACTTCGGATAATTTACCACCGCCACACGGGGATGTTGATGCAAATGATCGGCAAGCCGTTCGGCGTTTTGGTTAATGCGCTGCACGCGTTCTTCGAAATCGCGGGAATTCTCTTCCAGGACGACGGCGTCTTCCGCCCACAAAAGGTCTTCATTGCGGTCAAGCGCCGCCTTCAGGTCAGCATAGAACGGTCCGCGGGGGTTGAGCACGACCGACCCGGCGGTGACGTCGCCGCTGCCGGAAAAGAACTTGGTCAAACTGGAACAAACGGCGTCGGCGGCCGAAAGGACGTCGGCATTGATGAAGGTGGCGACGGTGTCGTCGACAATCAGCGGACATCCGTTTTTTCTCGCGAGTTCCGCCAGCCGTGCCAGGTCCGGGCTCTTCAGGAGTGGGTTCGACGGAAACTCCGTATAGATGCCGCTGACCGGTTCAGCGGCAAGCGTTCTGGCGAGTTGCTCCACCTCCGCTTCGTCGCCCCGTGGATAAAAATGCACGCCCCGCCCGCACTTCTGTTGGATCTTGAGCGTATCAACATAGGGAAACCCGAACTGCACACACTTGCGATGCGGCAGACGCGCCTCCAGGCCGCGATAAACCGTGAAGATCGCGTTCATGCCGCTGGGGAACAGAAAGACGTCCTCGAATTCGGCGCCGGCGGAGTCGGCGAGGCGTTGCCGCAATAGCTTTTTGGCACGAGCGGCATCCGGCGGCTGGCGGTCTTGCAGGCAGGCCTCGGCCTGCCGTGAGGAGATTCCTTCGCCGAAATGCTGCCATCCCGATTTGGCGGTCTCGGCACATTCGGATGGAAAACAAGCGACCTGAACCCCATGCGCACCGAATTCATTTAACGACGGCCGCCGGCTGGTCGCTTTGGTGAAAAAATCCGCGAAACGTTTAACAGCCGCAATCGATGGAAAGGCCAAACAGGATTCGCCGGCGCCGGCGAATCGCTCTTCACAAAGGGCAAAAAGCTTCCGGCACAGGTGGTGATAGACAAATCGCGGATAACCGTTGTTCAGACGGTCAATCACCCGCGGATCTTTTTCTTCGTAGCCGATATTATCCGCCCATGTCGGCAGACAGACCGAGACCGCGTGCGGCGAGTCCGGGATGGGGCGTCCCAGGTCCTCCGCTTGGCAGAGTGGCGAATCGAGCAACAGATCAGCGGGGTTCATGTTTGGCGTATGGCATACCCCCAATTTGCAGGACGGGGGCTGAACGATCGAGGCGGGAGATTAGCGGGCGGTCAGTTCGCCGTAGATGAATTCGATGTTTTCCGTCCGTTCCCGGACGTCGACGCCGGTCCACTCTTTGTAAAACGGCAATTCAATCTCAGCCTTGATCTCTTCGAGTGACCTTCCAGCACCGATTGCCTGTTGGATGTATTCGCGCAGCTCCACGAAGTATCGTTTCTGCAGCGCGATCAACGAATTGTCGCTGGCTTCGCCGTGGCCGGGTGCGACCGTCTGGATTGGCATTTTTTGGATCTCGGTCAGGACGCCGATCCAACTTTCCGTATTGCTGTCGCCGGTGTAGTTGAACGCCCCATTGACGATCGCGTCGCCGCTAAAGAGGATCTTGTGGTTCGGCAGCCAGGCCACCGCGTCACCGGCCGTGTGGGCATGCCCGAAGTGAATCAACTCCACACGTTGCGTGCCGTCGTCGATCACCATCTTGCGGGGAAATAGCAGCGAAGGCTTTTGATATTTCAGCGACCCGTATTCCTGTGGCTTGTCCGTTTGCGATTTTTCGAATCCGGCGATGCCCTTGGTGTTGAATAACTGTTGGCTGTTCTCCGAGGCGATTGCCGTGGCTCCCTGCGCCGCATAGATCATGTTGCCGTCGGCGTGGTCGCCGTGGTAGTGCGTATCGAACACGTAGCGGATCGGTTTGTTGGTCTGTTTTTTGATCAGCCGCGTGACTTCTTCGGCCTGATTGGGAAAGTTGGCGTCGATCACCAGCACAAAATCGTTGAACTCGACCCAACCTTGATTGCAGCCGATGAAGTTCGGTTGGGTTTGGCACTTGCGGAAAAACACGCCGGGCGCCAGTTCGGTGATCGTGGTTTCCTCGGGCGAGAACCACCCGGCGGCATAGCCCCCCACCGAAGTCACCGCGAGCGTTGTCAGCAAGGCGATCCAACCGCGCCGTGAGTATTTCATGAGTTGTTGACCCTTTTGATCTAAGAATTCAAGTAGCGAGGAGTATAACGCCAATCGCCGCATAAACGCGAGTATGACGCCTCGCGGGAACCCATAAAGACTTGCCGATATTTGGGGTGATGCGGTACGATGCGGGACGAAACGCGTGACGTCACTCCGTTCCCCGAGGAACTGTTGCATGCCCCCTGTTCGCTGTCCCGGACCGGTCAATCGCCGCGAATTCCTGCGCATCGGGTCGTTGGCACTCGGCGGGGCGACATTGTCCGAAATCACCGCCGCACGTGCCGCGGCGGGGGCAGAACACAACGACACGGCGGTCATTTTGTGCTACCTGCACGGCGGACCGTCGCAGTTGGAGACCTACGACCTCAAGCCGCATGCGCCGGTGGAAACGCGGAGCGTTTTCTCACCGATATCAACCGTCGTGCCGGGGATGGATATTTGCGAGTATTTCCCCCGCCAAGCAAAGATCGCCGACAAATTCTCGCTCGTACGATCGTTGAACCACGACATTGGTATTCATAGCGATGGGGGGATCATCGTCTGTACCGGCAAACGGCCCTCGGTTCTCGATCCCACATCGCAATCCAAAAGCGAGCATCCGGACTTGGGAAGTATCGTCAGCCGCGTGCGGGGTCGGCATCGGTCCGGAATGCCGCAATATGTGGCGAGTCCCTCGGCGTTTTATTTCACGCGGCCGACGTACTTAGGGGTCGCGCAGCAGCCATTTGTGGTGGGGAATCCGGATTCCAAAAACTACGCCCCACCGGAATTAAAGATCGCCCCGCAACTCGAAGAGCGGGGGTTGGATGACCGCCGATCGTTGTTGGCACAATTCGACCGCTTCCGCAGCGATTTGGATTTGAACGAAGCCTTGGTGGGGACTGAGGATTTTCGGCAACAGGCATTTAACCTGCTGACCACTCCGCAAGTGGCTGATGCGTTTGACATCAACCAAGAGCCGGACACCCTTCGCGATCGTTACGGCCGCAATATGTGGGGGCAGTCGTTCCTGCTGGCGCGGCGATTGGCCGAAGCGGGGACCGGCGTCGTAAGCCTGATGATGAACTCACCAAAAAGCGGGCCGGAATTCACAAATTGGGACGACCATCCCGGCAACGCCGGCCGGCCGGGGCACTTTGCCGGTTTTATGCGGACCCGCTTGCCGTACTTGGATCAGGCCCTGGCTACGTTGATCGAGGACATTTGGGATCGCGGGCTGAATCGCCGCATCATGGTCGTGGTGGTGGGAGAATTTGGCCGCACGCCGCGGATGCGGACCGGTCCTCCCGACAATTCCATCGGCCGCGACCACTGGCCGAACGCTTATTCCGCGCTGATTTCCGGCGGGGATCTGCAAATGGGCCGTGTCGTCGGCGCTACGGACAGCCAGGCGGCGCATCCCGTCGAGTCGCCGCACTCGCCGCAGGACCTGCTGGCGACGATTTATCGGCACTTGGGCGTTGATTCTTCGCGGCAGTTTGTCGACTATGGAGGACGGGCAATTGCGATCCTACCATACGGCGAACCGATCGCCGGATTACTATGAGTTCTGAGTTAATTCCTGTTTGAATCCGAATCGGGCTAACGTGGGTTCTTTGCGGCGTTGCAGGAGGGCGAAGCTCCTGCTGAGCCGTGCGGGAACGTCTGACGTCACCGGGTCGCTCACGGCTCGGCAAGAGCCTCGCCCTTCCATTCGGACGAACGCTCTTGCAGACGGGTACGTCAATCGGGGTGCTTCTGGCGGCTGGTCCGC
>CALFYU010000652.1 GCA_937952455.1 uncultured Planctomycetaceae bacterium | reverse complement strand
CTGCAAAACCCCGACTATGAAGTCATCTCAGACGCCTGCGTGGCCGCCTGCGGCGACGTGTTGAGCGTGAAACTGTATTGCCGCGTCCCGCCGGCGAAGATTCAGACGTTGGCGCTCGATCAAGGATCGCGTACGAGCGCGACGTTGGTGCAGATCCTGCTCGCCGAACGTTACGGGCTGCGTCCGCAACTCAAACCGTTGCCGCTGACCTGGTCGGTCTCCGATAGCGATGCGGACGGGGTGCTGATGATCGGCGACCGGGCGATTCATCCGCCGGTCGAGGAGTTCGTGGAGACCTGGGATCTGGGCGGCGAGTGGATGGCCTGGACTGGATTGCCGTTTGTGTTTGCCATGTGGGTGGCGCATCGCGAGACGGAGTTGGGCAGCGTGCCCGATGCGCTCAGCGCCGCCCGCGATCTGGGCGTTTCCCGAATTGAGGCGATCGCCCGTCGGGAAGCCCCGCTGCTGGGCATTCCGCTGGACACGACGATTGACTACTTAACGAATAACCTCTATTACCGGCTGGGTGAGCGGGAACGGCTGGGATTGAATCGGTTTTATGAGCTGGGCGTCGAACACGGCCTGGCTCCGGAGGGAGTGGATCTTGTCTTCAGAAATTGCGCCACTACTTGAAAAAGCGGTCGACGGCGGCCGTTTGACCCCCGACGAAGGGCTCAAGTTACTCGAGTCGCACGACCTCAACGCGCTGGGCGAAGCGGCCGATGCCGTCACCCGGCGACTGCATCCCGAGCCGTACCGCACCTACAACATCGACCGCAATATCAATTACACCAACGCCTGCACGGCGGTGTGTGATTTCTGCGCGTTCTACCGCCCGCCGGACCACCCCGAAGTCTACGTGCTTGAGCGCGACGAATTGCACAAGAAAGTGCAAGAGACGGTCGAGTTGGGGGGCGATCAGATTCTGCTACAAGGGGGCCTGCATCCCAAGTTGCCCTTGGAATGGTACGAAGAGATGCTCTCCGACTTGCGCGCGCATTTTCCGCAGATCAACATCCACGGCTTCAGCCCGCCGGAGATCTATCACTTCACCAAAATCAGCAAGTTGCCGCTCAAAGTGGTCCTCGAGCGGCTCAAGGCGGCCGGGCTGGGCCGTCTGCCCGGCGGCGGGGGCGAAATCCTCGTCGACCGCGTCCGCAAGGAAATCACCCGCGGCAAGGTGCTGACTGATGATTGGCTGAACGTCAATCGCGTCTGGCACGAACTGGGGGGCCGCTCTTCGGCGACGATGATGTTCGGGCACGTGGAAACCTTGGCCGAACGGATCGAACATCTCGAACGGCTGCGGCAAGTGCAGGACGAGACCGGCGGGTTCACCGCCTACATCTGCTGGACGTTCCAGCCGGACCACACCGACCTGTCACACATTCCCCCCGCCGGCGCGTTTGAGTACCTCAAGACGCAGGCGGTCAGCCGATTGTATTTGGACAACTTCGCCAACATCCAATCGTCCTGGGTCACGCAGGGGGAAAAGGTGGGCCAAATGGCGCTCTACTTCGGCGCCAACGACATGGGCAGCCTGATGATCGAAGAAAACGTCGTCGCCCAAGCGGGAACGGTGCACTACCTGTCGCTGGAAACCATCCGCCGCGTGATCTGCGAGTGCGGCTATATCCCGCGTCAGCGGAACGTGTTTTATGAGTACATCGACGAGGTCGATGACGCGGCGGTGCTTGTTTGACGGGAGGCGTCGTGACCCCGTAGGCACATGCTGTGCATGACGATGCTTGGACGTTCATGTGCCCGCTTCCAGTCCCCGTCGCCCACAAATAATTGCATAGGTAAGGTGGGTAACCTATACTGATTTCCGGGCGTTTGGCGCGCGCTCCTTCTCTTAATCTGCGCCATGCGTATTACCGGTAAATTACGTCATGTCCGCTCGATGGCAGCCAGGGACGCCTGTGTGTTGTACCGATTCAGGCGCGGGGGCGGATGCGGCGCAGCTCGTTGAATTCCATGCTACCAAGGACTCGTCTATGACACGCTCCCCGATGATGGTCCGTCTGTTGCTGCTCGCGTTCCTGTTGAGCATCGGCTGCTATCACGTGACCGCAGAAGAAACTTCGCCGCAAAAACCGACATACGACGATCAGGCGGAGGATGACAAGCAACCGGCCGCCGGGCCCGACAACCAAGACGACTTGGCCGCGATTCGTCAATCCGCCGACGAGTTCGTCAAAGCCTTCAATAACCAAAAACCACAGGCGCTGGCGGCGCTGTGGACCGAAGACGGCGATTACATCGATGAATCCGGCCGCGTGTTCGTCGGCCGCAAGGCGATCGCCCAGGAATATGCCCAGTTCTTCAAAGAGCATGACGGCGTCAAACTGCGGCTGATGATCGATTCGCTGCGGCTGCTCAGCGACGACGCGGCGATCGAGGATGGCCGAGCCGTACTCGATCCCATGCCGGCCGGGGCGCCGGCGATCAGCAAGTACACGACCGTGCACGTCAAGATCGACGGCAAATGGCTAATGTCCACCGTCCGCGACGTGCGGATCGAAACGCCGTCCGCTTATCATAATCTGGAAAACCTGAGCTGGCTCATCGGCAAATGGACTGCGGAAGAACATGGTTCCCAAGCTGAGATCACCTGCCGTTGGATCGCCAATAAGAGCTTCATAGAACGTCGATACACGGTGACAAACCCCGATCAGGTGACCGAATCGAGCGTGGAGATCATCGGCTACAACCCGCAGACGGGGCAGATTCAGTCTTGGAACTTTCATTCCGACGGCGGACACGCCGTCGGTGTCTGGACGCCGCATGAATCCGGCTGGCAGGCGGAAGTCCAAGGCACCACCGCCGACGGCACGCCGACATCAGCCGTCAACGTCCTGACGCAGCTCGACGACAAAGCGTTCGCCTGGCATTCCGTACAGCGCTCGGTGGGGGACACGCCGCTGGCCGATACCGGCGAAGTCGTTCTCAGACGCGTCCCGCAGGAGTAACCGCGCGGACGATTCTGACGGAATTCCAAAGCCACGATCAATTAAAACATTCCATACGGAGAGTAATATCATGAAACGCGGTTTGACATGCGTGTTGGTGGCAGGGTCGCTATTGGTATTGTCCGTGAGCATCACTTGGGCGCGCGGATTTGGCGGCGGCGGTTTTCGAGGCGGCGGAGGCTTCGGCGGCGGCGGGCGTTTTGGCGGTGGTGGTGGATTTGGAGGCGGCGGCGGTTTCCGGGGCGGTGATTTCGGAGGCGGGAACTTCGGAGGCGGCGGGCGATTGGGAGGCGGAGACTTCGGCGGCGGCCAGCGCTTCGGCGGGGGCAACCTTGGGGGAGGGAACTTCGGCGGCGGTCAGCGATTTGGCGGCGGAGCCGGCCTGGGAGATGGCGGTTTTCGCGGCGGACAAGGCCTGGACCTGGGTCAACGCAACATCGGCGGCGGTGGACGCTTCGGCGGGAATGGCCTGGACGGCGGCGGACGTTTCGGTGCCGGCGGCGGACTGGATGGCAGCCGCTTCGGCGGCGGAGCAGGCGGGCGGTTTTCGCAGGACGGATTCGGCGACCGGTTTAACGGGACGGGGCCGGGCCGGAGCGAACTCAATTCGTTTCTGGGATTGCCCTCGGATAGCGGGCTGCATGGCCTGAGCAATGGCAACATCAACCGCAATACGAATATCAATCGCAATACAAACATCAATGCCAACGTCGATCGCAACGCGAACGTGAATACCGGAAGCCGCAGCGGCGATAATTTTGATGTCAACACCAAGACCTACACCGGTCCGCGAGGCGGCGAAGCGGCCGGAGCGTCGATCACTGGACCGCGGGGCAACACAAGGTATGCCGGCGCTGCAGTCGGCCCTAACGGTGGCGTGGCCGCGGGACGGGGCGTGGTGGGGGCCGGCGGCGCAGCTGCCGGGCGTGGGGTTGTCGTCGGACCAAATGGACGGGCTGCTGCCGGAGGGGCCGTGCGGGGTCCGAACGGCGGATTTGCAGCACGGGGTGCTGCCGTCGGCCCGCGCGGGTATGCGGCCGGGTTTGTCGCCGTCTCGCCGTCGGGTCGCTACGCAGTTGCCGCCGGTGTTCGCGGGAATTTCTATCATTGGAACTACTTCGGCCAGGGTTGGTACGCGCGTTATCCCTATGCCTGGCGGGCCGCCGCATGGGGAGCCGCGACAGCGTGGACCATTTGCTCATGGAACTCCATGAATGCCTGGTTCGGATACGGTGGCGCTGCCCCTGTCTATTATGACTACGGCACAAACGTGACCTATCAGGACAACAGTGTCTACGTGAACGGTCAAGATGCCGGCACGGCCCAGCAATACTACGACCAGGCCGAGGATTTAGCCCAAACCGGAACAGAAGCGGATGCTTCGCCCGAGGGGGACTGGCTGCCGCTGGGCGTGTTTGCTTTGTGTAAGCCGGACCAAAAGACGTCGAACCTGGTAGTTCAACTCGCGGTGAACAAGCAGGGCATCATCCGCGGGAACTATACCGACAGCGCCAGCGATAAGACGCAACTGGTGCACGGTTCGGTCGACAAGAAGACGCAGCGCGTCGCCTTCACCGTCGGCGACGCTGACAAGACGGTCTTTGAAACCGGATTGTACAATCTGACCAAAGACGAGGCCCCCTGCCTGGTGCACTACGGCGCGGACCGCACGGAACAATGGTTGCTCGTGCGGTTGCAGCAGAACCAGAAACAAGATCAACAACAGGACCAGCAGTCGGACCAGACGGCATCGTCTGGGAATTGAAATTCGGCGCCGGCTCCTGGTCGTTTGATACGTTGGACGTCGAATCGGCGGGCCCTCACCCCCAGCCCCTCTCCCAGGGGGAGAAGTCGTTGAGCGACTACGAAATCCATTGAGTGGTTGCCAACAAGGAACTCCCTCTCCCTCCGGGAGAGGGCCGGGGTGAGGGGCGCACTACGTTTGACGTCCCATTCGCACCGCCGCATGACGCGGTAAAAATCCGCGCCGCCGGCTCGTTAGCCGTTTCGTCGGCGCGGCGGTTTTGCTAGAACATCGTCACTTCGTTGCGAGGCCGCATTTTCGGAATTCGACGGTCATGCCAATTCTGCCCCGCTGACACAGTCGTGGCCTGCGTATTTTCGGCGTCGTTCGCTGTTCTCCGGCCGAGAATGGGGTAACTTTGGGAGCCAGCGGTCCGACTACTGCGCGACGCGGAATGGTTTTATGCCGATAAGACCGGCCCGCACTGTTGTCAGGATTCCCCCCGATGATACATGTCGAAAACCTCAGCAAGAGCTTCGCGGATTTGCGCCGCGGAACCGTGCACGCCTTGGACGGCGTCAGCTTCGACGTTCACCCGGGCGAGATTTTCGGACTGTTGGGGCCCAACGGCGCCGGTAAGACGACTTGCCTGCGGATGCTGAGCACCGTACTCCGCCCCACGAGCGGACTGGCGGAGGTCGCCGGCTACAATGTCGCCACCGATCCGGCCAAGGTTCGGATGCAGATCGGCTTCATGTCGGGCAACACCGGCGTCTATGACCGGATGACCGCCTGGGAAATGGTGGAATATTACGGCCGGTTATACGGCATGCCCGAAGACGCCTTGCAGGCGCGGCTGGAAGAACTGTTCGACACGCTGCAGATGAACGAAATCCGCGACATGCTCGGCTCGAAGATGTCGACCGGAAACAAACAAAAGGTCTCCATCGCCCGCACGATCGTGCACGATCCGCCGGTGATGATCTTCGACGAACCGACGTCCGGTCTGGACGTGCTCGTCGCCCGCAAAGTACTCGACGCGATCGCCGCACTCAAGACGCAAGGTAAATGCATCATCTTTTCCACGCACATCATGCGGGAAGTGGAGAAACTGTGCGACCGCATCGCCATCATCCACAAGGGCCGCATCCTGGCCATGGGGACGGTCAAGGAGTTGGAAGAGCGCTACCACGAATCGGACATGGAAGAGGTGTTCTTTGATCTGATTCAGGCACACGAGGTGAAGTTGACGGCTTAAGAGCCTTGAGAAATTGAATTCGGGTGCCACCGGCGGCTTGTCCGCCAGTGCCGAAACCTTGGTACCGACGACACGGCCGGACAAGCGAACATGATCAATTGGAAAAACGTCAAGCTGATCTTCATGCGGGAGTTGCGTGATCAACTCCGCGATCGGCGTACGTTGTTCATGATCATCGTGCTCCCGCTGCTGCTGTATCCCGGTTTGGGAATCGGCATGGTGCAGTTGACTGTGCTGTTTTCCGAACAGCCGCGGACGGTGGTGATTCTAGGCGATCAGAACCTCGCGTCCGACGCCTTGCCTCCGCTGGTAATCGGTGAGCAATTCGCCCCCGACCTCTTCTCCGACAACGGCGACGCTTCGAAGTTGCGCGTGCTGTCGCAATCGGATTTGGAGGCGCCTCAGATTGATGAACTGGCCGCCGAGCGAAACCGCGAACTCCTGCGGCACGCCGAGTCGATTGCCGCCAAAATCCCCGAGCGGGAACGTTTGACAAAGGAACTGGCGGCGCTGTCGACCGCAAACGCAATGGATGTGGCCGACTCGCGAAAACAACAAAAAGAACTCCGCCGGCAATTGAACTCGCTCAACGAAGACTTGGGCAAGCTGTTCGCCGAGTCGAAGATTCAAGCGCTGGTGATTATCCCGGAGAAATTCGGCGATTGGGTTGCCGCCGCCAACCGGCAATTGGCCGAGCGCAGCGGTTCAGCGGAGCCGATCGCCGACTATGCGCGGCCGGTGATCGTACATAATAGCGCAGACGAAAAATCGCAGATTACCTACAGCCGCGTCGCGGAAGTCCTGGAGCGCTGGGAGGATCAAATCCTCGACCAGCGATTGCAGTTGGCCGATTTACCGGTAAATTTGCATCGGCCGGTCGACGCGCAGGGCATCGACTTGGCGATGATCGAACAGCTCAGTTCGAAGCTGTGGAGCCAATTGTTTCCCGGTTTGTTGGTGTTGATGTCGGTCACGGGGGCGTTCTATCCGGCGATTGACTTGGCAGCAGGCGAAAAAGAACGGGGCACGATGGAGACCCTGCTGATTTGTCCCGCATCACGGTCGGAGATCGTGCTCGGAAAGTTCTTCACCGTGATGTCGTTCAGCATCATCACCGCCTTGTTGAATCTGGTCAGCATGGGAATGACCGGGCGGTATATCGTGAGCTTGATGGGCGCGCGGGGCATGCCCGGTATGGCCACCCCCACGCTCCCGTCGCTGGGAGATATCGCCTGGATCGTCGTATTCCTCGTGCCGCTGGCGGCAATGTTCAGTTCGCTCTGCCTGGCGCTGGCAACCTTCGCCCGCAGTAGCAAGGAAGGCCAATACTATCTCACGCCGCTGTTGATGGTCACGCTGGGCTTGACGATGTTCTGTCTGTCCCCCGGAGTGGAATTGACCGAACGGCCGATGTATAGCGTGATCCCGATCTGCGGCGTCGCGCTGCTGCTCAAAGGCTTGCTGATGTCGTCGCTATCCACCGGCCCGCTGTATGTCTATGCCGTGCCGGTGTTGGCGTCGACGCTGTTTTACAGTTTCCTGGCGCTCTATTGGGCCATCGAACAATTCAAAAGCGAAGACGTGCTGTTCCGCGAAGCCGAGCGGTTCGACCTGCGGCTGTGGGTGCGTCATCTGTTGCGCGATAAAGAACCAACCCCCAGCTTTTCCGAAGCGATTATTTGTTTCATCCTGATCATGATGCTGCAGTTCGCGGCGGTCAGCGCGTCGGACGGCGGCACCAGTACGCAGTGGATGATCCAGATGCTGCTGATCACGCAAATCGCCGTGATCGCCAGTCCGGCGTTGTTCATGGGGGTCATGTTGACCACCAGTTTG
>CALFYU010000651.1 GCA_937952455.1 uncultured Planctomycetaceae bacterium | reverse complement strand
TATCGCGGGTTCCCAGCGGGTCCAGACCGCTGGTCGGCTCATCCAACAGCACCAAGTCGGGGTTGTTGATCAGCGCCTGCGCCAAACCAATCCGGCGGGTCATCCCCTTGGAATACTCCCGCAATTGGCGTTTGCGGGCGTGATTTAACTTCACCAGTTCCAGCAACTCGTCCGTCCGCTTGCGCCGTTCGGCCTTGGGCATATTGAATAGCCGGCCGTAGAAGTCGAGTGTTTCCTCGGAATTCAAAAACCGGTACAGGTAGGACTCTTACGGGAGATATCCAATGCGCTGGTTTTTGGAGACGTCCGTCGCCGGTTGACCGAGGATTTCCACCGTCCCTTCGGTGGGAAACAACAGCCCCAACAGCAGCTTGATCGTCGTCGTTTTGCCCGAGCCGTTGGGGCCGAGCAGGCCAAAAATCTCGCCCTGTTTCACTTCCAGGTTCAGTGAATTGAGGGCGCGGACTTTCTTGCGGCCCCAGAAGTCGCGATAGACCTTCGACAGGCTGCGTGTTTCAATGACGGCCTCGGAGTTCATGGACGTCCCTTACACAACGAAATGACACGAGAAAAATGTTTCAATGAAATGACGACGGCAGCAACGTTGACCTACGGAGTTTTCCTGCCCGAACCGATGAACATGTACCCGTTTGGGCAGAAGTCCGCATCAAAAAGCCAACGTCGAGAATGGGTTATCGACCGCCGGCTGCGTAGGCGTAATGCGGTGGTACAG
Organism: uncultured Planctomycetaceae bacterium; assembly: GCA_937952455.1. Classification (GTDB taxonomy): domain Bacteria; phylum Planctomycetota; class Planctomycetia; order Planctomycetales; family Planctomycetaceae; genus Symmachiella. The sequence continues at coordinate 3,692 of CALFYU010000651.1, read as the reverse complement.
TGATGCGTACGCTCCGGTGAGGACAAATGTTGGGGCCGGAATCGAGATTTCCTGACAAAATGCGCCCGCCCCCCGGCAATCCCTCGCGTGCCGCGGGCCACAAATCCCTTTGATCACGCCGCGTCCTCCCTGCCGGTGTCCAATTTAAGGTCGCACAACCGACGATGCAATAGCCTAAGGCTTGCTGCGACGTTCGGTTCCGGACAAGCGTCCGTTTGTACGGGCTGCGCGGACGCCAGCCCGATTTCTTCGCCCGGGAACCAAGCCGCACCGGCTGTTAGACGTCAGACGGGGCCGCCTCCCACTCCGCGTGCGAGAGCGTGTAAACGTAATGTTCCAATTCGGCGTGCTGCACGCGGCGTCCTTTCCAGGTCATGCCAATGTTGCGGGCGACTCCTTGCGACGGAATGTTGACCGGTCGAATCAAGGAGATCAGGTGCGGCACCTCCAATTGTCGAAAGGCAAAGTCGCGGCACGCCTGTGCAGCTTCGGTGGCCAACCCCTGCCGCCAATAGGGTCGATGGATCAAATAGCCCACCTCCGTCTCGGCATCGCCGTTGATCTGCTGCACGACCAGCCCAACTTGCCCGACCGGCTCTGCGGTCGTTTTGTCCTCAGCCAGCCACAACCCCCGACCGTGTTCCTTGTACCGGTCCAACTGCCGTTCCACCCAGGTTTGGGCTTCGGATCGGGAATAGCACTTCGGATAAAACCGCATGACGGCGGGATCGGACAACATCGCAGCCACGAAATCCAAGTCGTCGGCGACCATTTCCCGCAACGTCAGGCGTTCGGTTTCGAGAATCACACTCATAGTTCACCGCGTCTCGATCGTGGCACCGTTCCGCGTACCAGAAGAGGGGTGCGCGTTACCCCGGAGGCTTCTCAGGGTGCCGCCTGCCACTGCATTCCCAGCATGATCGCGTTTAGCCCGCTGCCGATTCCCAGCAGCGCCACCCGGTCGCCCGCGTGGACATGGCCTTGCTCGACACCGAGGGCAGCGGCGGTCGGCAGAGCGGCGGCTCCCGTATTTCCCAAGAATTCTAGCGTCGCAAAGTCAATTTGCGCATCCAAGCCAAGCCGCTGATAGAGCATCTTCTTGTGGGCCTTGCCGACCTGATGCGTGAACGACTTATCGACCGACGCGTTCGTCCAATTTAACGCCCGCTTCGTCGACTCCCAGGTGGTCTCAGCCAGGTCGATGCCCGCATGCAACAACGATTCGGCGTCGGTGAGCATCCGCGGCCGGCCGTCGCCGTGGGTTTCGATTTCGCTGTCGCCCATGCAGAGATGATGGCTTTCGGAGTCCGCTCGATAGTCGCCCCCCAACAGGCGATTGCCCGTGCGGCTCAACTTGCGGTCGCACAAGACGACGGCCGCGGACCCGGAACCGATCGTCAACGAGGCAAAGGCCAATTTTACGTCCCGACGGGTCACCTCCGGGTTGCGGAGCAACGAATCGATCGTCCCTTCGACCAAATCGCGGCCCGTTTCCGTCCCGACCACCACGCCGGCCCGGACTTGGCCCAATTCGATCATGTTGGCGAGAATCATCACGCCATTGAGAATGCCCAGACAGGCATTGCTTACGTCCAACACAAGGGCGTTTTCAGGCAGACCGGCTTCGTAGTGCGCGCTGCAGGCCGTCGCCGGTTCCATTTGGTCGCGGCAGACGGAACCATGAATCAAACACCCGAAGTGACGGCGGTCGATGCGGGAGGCTTCAATCGCGTTGTTGGCGGTGCTCGCGCTGACGTGCCCCGGCGACGTGCCGGGTGAGAAAAACCGCCGCTCGCGGATGCCCGTCATCAATTCCAGTCGGCCGACCGACATCCCTAGTCGGTCATAGACGGGAGCAAGCTGCTCTTCGATGTCGACCGACGTCACGATATGCGGAGGCAATGAATAAGTGAGTGCCTCGACGCACACGTTCTGGTAGCGCATTCGGAAGTTTCCGCGCCTGGCGGCCCTGGTTTTAGAGTTCCCCGTCGCCTTGCGGGAGTCTGTCGGCACTGACTCTCAGCCGACGATCGGGCAAGCGACGGGAGTTCAAATATCCGTTTAGGCATTGACGGTCGACGTCGGGCCCTTTTCGAGCAGGCAGACCAATTCGTCGACTTCGGACAACTCCGCCTTGCGAGTGAGGTCTTCCCCCGGTTTGGGATCGCGCACGTCCAATGCGCGCGCGCTGCGGACAAACCTCAACCCGTCCAACAGTAACTCACGTTGTTCCTTCGTCAGTTCTAAACTCAAAGATTCGCTCATTTCGAGAAGTCCGCCTTTTCACGGAGGGCCATAAAGAATCTCACCGACCACCGTTGGCGTGCAATTCTTATTCCACGCCGGTTATCGTAACGGTCGCCCCAGCACATCTCAAGTAGTCCCGACGCCCCCTTGTCCAGGATTTTTGGCTTCTGGGAAAGCGTAGGAGTCGGTCAACACACTCTGACCCCGTCGGTATTGAGATGCCGCAACACCTCTCCAACATCGATCCGGTGCAGGTCGACACTTTGGTGGCAGTTGCCGCGCGGTCAGGTTTCCTACACTCGGAAGGACGCGTATCGGCCCGCCAATCCTCGTTCGCGGCGGCGCTCGTTTATCGCGAAACCGCGACCGACAGCCGCTAACCGGCACAGCCGCGCCAACAGGCGGGCCGCAACGTTTACGTCATCGGTGCCAACGGCTCGAATTGATTTTCCAAGCGAATCAGCGCTTCGTCCGGATTGAGGTTAAACAGTGCCCGACCGCCGGTGCCCCAGCGCCCGTTCTGATAATGGAACAACGCGGCTGCGTCGCGGAGTGTGTCCACCGCGGCCACGTCCTCCATGTCGCCCCCTTCGATCGCCTCGAAGCGAATATTGACGGCGACAAAGGCCGTCAGCAGGCCGGTTTGACGATCGCGGGCGAAGGTGACGTTGTCTTCCCAGCGGCAATCGATCCAGCGCAACCCGCGGGGTTTACCCAGCGTGGCAGCGATATCGAAGAACTTGGCTTCCAGCATTTCGCGTTGGAAGCGGAACGCCTGACAAGCGCGGCGGCCTTCGTTAGATTTGAGCCTCCGCCGCAGCGGGACGACCGCTCCGAAAATCCCCGCCACAATCAAGATGCCTCCCACCAGAGAAGCTGTTACGGTTAACGTATTCCATTCCATGGCGAATACCTCCAGATTATCGGAGCCATGACGAAATCTTAGACGGGCAGACCGCCATCTGGCAAGGACATCTTGCAAAATCCGCGCCAGGATGACTAAACCGATCGCCGGTACAACGGTTTCATCGAGTCAGCGCCGCAGCGTTTGCCCAGCCGTTTTGCTGGACATTTCCGGCGAGATCAGTTGACCGTAACTATCTGGGGCGTCTATGGTTAAAAACCGTGAACTGAATAAACAACTTCTCGCTTTGATTTGTTAGGTGAATTTGACAAATGTCCCTTCTCGGCGCCCACATGTCCATTGCCGGCGGTTACCACAAGGCGGTCTATGCCGCCGCGGAATTCGGCATGGACTGCGTGCAAATTTTTACAAAGAACAACAATCAGTGGCGGGCCAAACCGTTGACTGACGAAGACGTGCGCTTGTTTCGCGACGCGCTGGACGAAACGGGGATCACACATCCCGTGGCCGATGATAGTTATCTGATGAACCTGCCCAGCCACGCCGATGCCGTGTGGAGGAAGTCGCTGGAGGCGATTGT
>CALFYU010000650.1 GCA_937952455.1 uncultured Planctomycetaceae bacterium | reverse complement strand
ATGCGGCGGGCCGGGCCCCGGCGCTCGCGCACTCCGCCGCACGCGTCGCGCCCCCGCGGAACATTTCGTATCCGCCGCACCAGACGGCAACGTAAAAGGCAATTATCAATCCGCCGGCCCGCAGGGTGTTTGGCAACTTCATCCTCATCTTCCTCTGGTTCCTCGTTTTCCCGCCGCCAAAGCGGCGACTCCCAGACCACGATGCACGGCGCGGCCTTAGGCGGAATTATATCAGGCACGATTCGCTGCGTCCGTACTGAATCGCAATTTATTCGCTCGGTCACCGCCAGGATTGACCAAATGTAAATTTGGGGAGCTGCGCGAACCTTTACGCTGAATTCGGTGCCAGCGAAACCTGAGAGCGTGGCTTCCGTTGAGCGGCACAGGAGAGTTGACATAGCTCGCGCACTAGCGTGCCCACTGAGGCCGTGTGGTTGCGCGCAACTCGCCGAATTACTTCGCCGCCTCGTGCACCTTTGCCGTGCGGGTCGAGAATTCGCGATACAGCCAGGCGAAGAAGGCGGTGAAGATCAAGGCCGCCATGCCGACGGTCAGCCGGACGCCGAAAAGCGAATAGGGCCCCGGCACAATCTCAAACCAATCCAAACCGGCGTACCAGCGAAATGCGGCGGCATAAAGCAACATCGGCGGCAGCGTCCACAACAACACGTGGTACACACACAGCAACTCCGACGTCCGCCACGGAATCAAGTATTGCCGCCAGGAGAGTCGACCGCCGCCGGTCGTCGCCTTGAGAAACTCGGCATACGTCACGGGCGCATGGTTCATCACATCGTCAAACCAGGTATGGCGGTGCCGTAAGAACCCAGCCCACAACAGGATCATGATGCAACACAAAATCGATTGCAGACCTAAGCCGTAGACATAAATAAAATCCGGGTCGTGATCGGTATACAACAGCGTGGTGATGACCTTGTTCCCTTCCAGCGCTAGATCGGGAGATTGCAGCAAGGTGGCCCACACATCGAAGGAGATGCCTCCCACTATAAACCCAAACCCCAGCCAAAATGGTAAGCGCGTCACGCGGCCTTTGCCTTTGGCGACGAACAACATCGAAAGCAGCAACATGCCCACCGCTGGGACCACCAGCAGATAGGCCGCCCAGACGTGCCACGTCACCGGAATATCCACCACGAACGATGCCGCGACACAGCCGGTGCCCAAGACGCAGAACAGGATCGCAAGCGCCACCCAGCTCGTTTGCCGGACGACGTCCAATCCCGTTTCTTGCCGGTTTTGCAGATGTGTCAGACTCAATCGTTTCCCCACATCTTCAAACTTATTCGGTCACCCCGCGCGCTTGCTCGATTATAGCTAAGAACGAGAACCGCCGAAAAGAAGACTTTTCCGGAACATCTCGTTTGGAACGTGGGCGCACTACCGCACCGCTCCGAAGAATAATAACGCAGAACGCCCTCCGGATTTTGCACGTTTTTGTGAAAAAACAGAAAAACTTCGGCCGATTCTCGCGGAGTTTCCATAATGTTGTCGCGGCAATTACTCCGCGAAACACACGCGGGAACGCACCGCCCATGTTGACTGAGATGTAAAAATCCGCTCGTCCGTCGCCATGGCAAATCGCTCAACGCGGCTGCGTCAAACCGCCGATCCTAATATAAGCAGCGGCGAACACGATTACGCCGTACACGCCAGTATGACCAGACTCACGTCGCTATTATCTGTCATTGCGGAGATCGCTACGCATGCCGCCACGCAAAAAACCTCGCAGTTCTGCGGCGGTGGCGTCGACCGGGGGGCAAAATCCGGCTCAGTATCTCACTTCCTTTCTGCAATATCTGGAAGTCGAGTGCGGCATGTCGGCCAATACAATCAGCGCCTATCGCTCGGACCTCGTGCAGTTCTTTTCCTGGTACGCAACGCAGCGCACGGTCCGGATCGCCGACGTCGATCTCAAATTGCTGACCGGATATTTGCAGCATCTGAACGAGCGGCAATTGGCGCCCACCACCGTCTCGCGGCACTTGGTGGCGATCAAAATGTTCTTCCGGTATTTGGTGCTGGAGGGCATCTTGTTGGAAAATGTCGTCGATCTGCTCAACTCGCCCAAATTGTGGCAATACTTGCCGGCGGTGCTCAGCCCGGACATGGTTGACCGGTTGCTGGCGGCCCCGAATGGGGAATTCGACCGTTATCCGTTGCGGGACCGCGCGCTGTTGGCGTTGCTGTATGCGACTGGGTGCCGCGCTTCGGAAGTCGCCAATCTTACGTTGTCCGACGTACATCTCGACGAGAACTTCGTCCGCTGCATTGGAAAAGGGAACAAGGAACGCATCGTGTCGTTGAACCCGGTCGCAGTCGCTGCGATCACCGCCTATTTGGAACACGAACGTCCCGAACTCGCGCAGTTCCGTGAAGAGGACTGGCTATTCATGTCCCGCAGCGGCGGCGGACTGTCGCGGATCTCAGTCTGGCGGCTGGTGAAACGTTATGCCGCGCGGATCGGCGCAAGCCGACGAGTCAGCCCGCACACGCTCCGGCACAGCTTCGCGACGCACCTATTGGCCGGGGGAGCCGATATCCGCGCGGTGCAGGAGCTATTAGGCCACGCCAGCATTTCCACCACGCAAATCTACACACAGGTCGAACACAGCCGGCTTAAAGCGGTTCACCGCCGCTGCCATCCCCGCGGTTGACGACGCTTGGGCTTGGAAGCGGCGAATTCGCGTGAGGACCGGATGGCCAACCGGCACTGGCGGACAAGCCGCCAGTGGCACCCGCTCAGTACAGTGGCACGCCCGAAGGCAATGATCACGCGGCAATCGTGCCGTCACTCCGGTTTGCGGGGCTGGGCGAATTTGATCTTTTCGATGTACTTCACCGGTTGCCCCTTGGCGTTCACCTTACCGGTACAGGCACTGATCGCCTGGACGGTGTAGCGGTATTGCAGGCCGAAATCGGCGTCGATCTCCACTTCCATGTCTTTGGTGAGCGGATTCCCCGGACGCCCGATCATCGTCAGGATTTCGGTGTTAAGCCGCTCAAAGGCAACGTCGGTATTACCCAATTGGCGATTGTTAAAAAACACGCCGGTCAATTCGCCATTTTCTCCGGCAGTCAGACGGACTTTGATCGGCGGAAGCTGGAGTTCATCGTTCGCCGGCGCCGGCGCGCCGATCGGCATGTTGATGCTGAAATCTCCCTCCGCAGCGACGACTTTGAGCGTCAGCATGAAGAAGATCAACAACAAAAACACGACGTCGATCATCGGCGCCATCTGTGTTTCAATGCGCTGATATCCGCCCGATTTTCTAGCAAATCGCATGGAATCCTCGCCCGAAGGCAACTCGAAACAATGACAGTCATTCAAGGGGTGCCGGTGCTGGCTTGACCAGCCGTTTTTCGCGCACCGCACGGCTCACACTGGCGGGCAAGCCGCCAGTGGCACCCATTTCTTCCAGTGGCACCCATTTCATTCAGTGGCACCCATTCTTCTTATCGTGCTGCAAAATCAGGAGCTTCCCGGTTCTTCCGCTTTGGCCTTGAGGTGAAACTTTTCGAATTTCGCTTCGCGGCACAACATGATCAACTCTTGAATCATGCCGGTCGGCACGTCGGCGTCGGCGCGGATAATCACCGATGTGGGGATGCTGTCGTCGGCGCCGAGATTGTTTTTACGTTGAAAAAACTCCGCTTCCAATTTCAGCTTGGCCAGCATGTCGGGAATCCGGATTTTCTCGTCGCCGGCGTAAAACACGTACGGATCGGGGTCAATCGGCTGCCCTTCCGCGTCCCGCAGATAACCCACGTTGAGCACCAATTCCTGGTCCGGTTTGACCTTACTCGGCCGCGCCAGGTCGCTGCTGGGAAGCTTGACCCGCTCATCCGCCTGTGTCGCCTCGAAGTTGATGATCACCATAAAAAACGCGATCAACTGAAACACGACGTCAATCATCGGCGTCATGTCGGCATCGGCCAGATAGGGGTCGTGCTTGTGAAATCGCATGCTTCGGTCTCAAGGGAGATGCGCGCTGCAAGAGAATCGGTTCGTGACGAATTACTCTTTGGGTGCGGCGGGAGATGTCGAGGCGCCGCCGCCTGATTTCTTCGAGGGGTTTAACTGCAAAATCAAACCCTCGCTGACCATCCCGACTTCGCCCAACAACCGCGCCATGCGATTGCGGAGCACCAAATAGCCGACCATGGCGGGAATCGCCACGATCAAACCTTCGAGAGTGGTAAACAGCGCCGTCGAAATCCCCTCGGCGAGATCCGCCGGCTTGGGGCTGGTTTCGCTGTTGGCAATCACGCGGAACGAGGCGATCATGCCGTACACCGTTCCCATCAGACCGAACATCGGCGCGATCGAGCCGATCAACGCCAAAAAGCTGAGCTTGTGTTCGATCTCCATGGCCTCCTGCTCGCCGACCTCTTGCATGCTTTCCAGTGCTTCTTTTTGACCGCGACCGATCTTCCCCAATCCGGCCGTCAACACGCGGGCCACGAACGATTCGTCATTGCGAGCGGTGTCATAAGCAGCTTGGTAATCCTTTTTGGCGATTTGCTCTTCGAAGGTTTCGATGAAGTGCGGAGGGATGAGTACGTCGCGTCGCACCTGCAGGGCGTTCATTACGATCAAAGCCACCATCACAAACGACAAGAGCAGCAAGATCAAGCCAAAGATGCCAGAGGCCTCGATCATCCAAAACAACAGATTGCGATCGGTCGTCGTGGATTTGGCGGGGGCGGCCGCCGGCGCTTCGTCTGCCGGAGCGGCAGCAGCATCCCCCGCATCGTCGTCCTGGGCAAACGCGGGACGGGGGGCGATCCCCGGCAAGTCGCCGGCCGCAAAGCCCAGCAGGACGCAGGAAATCACCAACCACGAACAAAAGCGAATCCGGCCGGCGGACGCACCTAAGCGGTTCAACATATTCTCTTCCCCTCGTTGTCCGGTCTGGCACCGGACGTCGTTGCCTGAAACTCGTTTCAAAACCCGCTTGTGCTGGCGTGAGATTCTATTCGCCGGAAGCCTCTAAGGTTTTTGAAACTACTTGTCGAGTCAATTCGCAAGCCCGAACGTCGTGTGGTTTGACTTTTGCCGAAACGGCGTGAATGGGAACCGCGCATTGTAAACTCCGCCCTGAAGGAAAATCCAGCGGAGCCGATCGCCACTTCACTTGCCATTTAACTGTTTGGCCCACCGGCTGTCGGGATAAAGCGATTCCAACCGCGTGCGATCGTTGTCGCCGCGCCCTGGTTTACCGACTTGCGGCCACAGTTGCGCCAAATTGTACAGGGCCTCAGCATGCGCCGCCTGGGCCTTAAACAACAGCGTATCAACGTGCAAGAAGGACAAAATCGCCAACTTCGGTTCGCCGGCGGCGATGTGACATTTCCCTTGTTGGTTATAGGCCTCTGCCAACACCGCTTCATCGGTGATGGTCACGTCTGTCACAATCCGATCCAACAGTCCCAACGCTTCGGGATACTTCTTTTCTTGAATCAGGCAGGTCGCTTTGCCCAACAGCGCTTCTAACTGTTTGGACTTTTCGGCAGCCGACGGCGCGTCCATGGCGATGACGGCGTCAAATTCCGCCGCTGCGGCGGCCGGGTCTCCCCCGTTTCGCGCCAACAGCAGATTCCCCCGTCCAATCCTCGCCGTCATTTTGTATTCCGGCAGGGAAGACTTCTCCAACTCCGCGAAACTGCTTTCCGCCCGCTCCCAGTCCTGCTTCTTGACCGACAACCGGCCGATCAAGTCGAGGCTGGGATAGTAGTGATAGCTGTTGGGATTTGCCTTTTGAAAGTCTTCGAGCCGGGCGATCGCGTCCGCCTCCTGCCCCGTGGATTGCAGCGCCAATTGAGCGGTGCAATAAGCAATTCCATACTCCAAGTCCGTCTTCAATCCCGGTGCGGGAGAATCGATCGACTTGAGTGCCTCCTCATATCCTTTGATCGCCGCGTCATATCGTCCACCCCGTTGATCGCTGCGGACGACGGTCAGTTTGGGCGGTTCGTCCGACCACTTTATGAAACTGATGTCGTTGGCAGGAATCTCCACCGTCTTGGAAAGTGCCTTGACGGTCACTCCGTCTTTGGTGATTTCCGTGACATCGCCGCTGACCGTTCGGCCGGTGCTCTTTTGCGAGACGGCATCGGCCGCTTCCGCCGCGATGAAATCGCCTGCTAACAAAAGCGTGACCGCATAACACGCTGCGCGGACCCACCGCCTACGTGAAATAAGACTCGCCGAGACGTCGCGCTCGTTGGCGCTCCTGCGAGGCCACAGCCCTCGTCGTCCGGCATGAAAATTCATCATGTCCATTCGATCCGTGTCTCCAAAAACAAAGA
>CALFYU010000649.1 GCA_937952455.1 uncultured Planctomycetaceae bacterium | reverse complement strand
CCCACTCCGCGTGCGAGAGCGTGTAAACGTAATGTTCCAATTCGGCGTGCTGCACCCGTGGCCCATGATAGTTATCTGATCAACCTGGCCAGCCCCGACGATGCCTTGTGGAAGAAGTCGCTGGATGCGTTTGTGATCGAACTCCAGCGGGCCGAGGCGCTGGGGTTGATCGGTGTGGTCATGCATCCGGGGAGCTTTGTCAAATCGAGCGAGGAAGAGGGGCTGGAAAAAATCGTGCGGGCCATCGACGAAGCGCACCAGCAAACCGAAGGGTTTACGACGCAGATTCTTTTAGAGACGACGGCCGGGCAGGGCACCAATCTGGGGCACCGCTTCGAGCATTTGGCCTATCTGTTCGATCACGTCCAGCAAAGTGAACGGTTGGGAGTGTGCGTCGACACCTGCCACCTCTTCGCCGCCGGTTATCCGATCACCGAACCGAAAGACTACAAGAATACGATGCGTGAATTCGACTGCCTGATCGGCACTGATCGCATACGCGCATTTCATCTGAACGATAGCAAGAAGGAGTTCGGCAGCCGCGTCGACCGGCACGAAAAAATTGGGGCTGGGTTTCTCGGCTTGGAACCATTTCGCAATCTGCTCAACGATCGCCGGTTCGCCAAGGTGCCGATGTATATGGAAACGCCCAAAGGGGAAGAGGAGGGCGTGGCGTTGGATGAAATCAATCTCACCACATTGCGAAGTTTGGTCCGCAAACGTAAAACGGCCAAGCGCAAGTCGACACGGGGCGTTTCGCGCAAATCCTAATGATTGCGACGAATGCACACGTCGCGTCCGCAGCGACTGATCCCGGACCGCTTCGTACCCAGACAGCGCTTGCCGGTCCGGTTGTAGCGGCGGTGATTCTTGGCACGGATCTAGGGCGAAAAAGCCATCATCGACGGCTTGCTCCCGCTCGGCGGCAAGCTATGTTTTGACGCACACTTTGTGCCGTTCGCTTTTCGGAGAAACGAGATCAAACGAGACTTGCGATGATCGCTCCCACCACGAATCGTGCCGTCGACGGCTTTCTGGACCGCATGGATCAGTTGCATTCCGCGCCGCAAGTGGCGCAGAAGATCCTGCTGCTGACCCGCGACCCCGAGTTCGACGTCCGCAAGGTCGTCGTCTGCATCGAGAGCGACCCGGCGTTGTCGGCCAAGATCCTCCGCGTGGCGAATTCCTCGCGGTACGGCCTGCGGCACAAAGTCACCAGCGTTCGCCACGCTGTGACGTTTATCGGGCAACGCTCGCTGCGTCTGATCGCGCTCACGTTCGGCTTGGTTGAAAGTCTGACCCGCGGCGCCCGCGGCGAACAGTATTCCGAGTTCTGGCGGCGGTCTTTGACCATCGCCACCGTGGCGGCCGAGTTGGCGAAATCAAAACGGGATCTCAACGCCGACGAAGCCTATTCCGCCGGACTGCTGGCCGATATGGGCGAATTGATCTTCGCGCAACTGGAACCGGAGCGATTTTTTGAGCTGGTCGATCGTTATCCACACGGTCCCGATTTGCTGCAGGCCGAGCGTGACGAGTTTGGTTTCGCCCATCCGGAACTCGGCGCGCGGTTGTTGCAGCGCTGGGAGTTGCCGGCAGAGTTGGTCGAAGCGGTTGCCCTGCATCACGTCGATGAAGACGAGACCGGCCTGTTGACGCTCGCCGTTCATGCCGGCGACATGATGGCGCACGCCCTGTGGACGCCGCGCAGCCCTTATGTCGCCATGTCCCAGGCCTTTCTGAAACAGGAGTTCGGACTGGATTTGGACGGCTACATCGCGTTGGCCGTCGATTGCCAACGCGAGATCGATGAGAACGCGAAGATGTTCGGCATCGCCTTGCCCGGAACGATCGATTGCGAAATGCTGCTGGAAGAGGCGCGGCGAGCACACGATGAAGCGTCTCTGGAAGCCGCCCTGGATCTGGACAGCATCACGTCGGCGATTGACGACACGTCGATTTAGGCGTGATGCTTGAGGCGACAGGCTTGAGTTCAAAGACCTTAGTCCGCAGACCTTAGCGTTGGCACGCCCCAGCTGTCCGATTATCCGAATCCAACCTTTCTGACTACTGACCACCGGCCACTGACCACTCAAACACGAAACGGCGACTCTCGCGTACCACCGCGTGGCTTGTCCCCCTCAAGCCTGTCGCCTCAAGCCTACTTCAAGTGCATCACGACCATCTTTTCTTCGGTCATCTCGCGGATCGCGTACTTGGGGCCTTCCTTGCCGGTGCCGCTGTGCTTTAATCCGCCGTAGGGCATGAGGTCGGCGCGCCATTGTGAGCCCCAGTTGATGTGAAGATTGCCGCTGTCGACCTCTTGAGCGAACTTCATCGCGCGGTCGATGTCTTGCGTGAAGATTCCGGCCGAGAGACCGAACTCGGTGTTGTTAGCCATGGCGATCGCTTCGTCGATGTCGTTGAACGCCGTCAAGGCGACTGCCGGGCCGAATAACTCCTCGCAACTGATCCGCATTTCGGGCGAGACGTCGGCTAATATCGCCGGCTGGCAGACCGCCCCGGTCCGTTCGCCGCCGGTCACCAATCGCGCACCGGAGTCGACTGCTTGTTGGATCCAGCTCTGGACGCGCTCGGCATCGGATTCGCGAACCAGCGGACCGACTTTCGTTTCCGGCAAGAGTTGATCGCCGGTCGTGAGGGCCTCGACACTGGGCCGTAGGGCGTCGAGAAAGTCGCCGTAGATTTTGCCGGAGGTGATGATTCGCTGGGCTGAAATGCAGGTTTGCCCGGCATTGGCGTAGCCGTTTGTCGTGACCGCCTTGACGGCCGTTTCGATGTCGGCGTCGTCCATGATGATCACCGGAGAATTGCTGCCCAGTTCCATCGTCACCTTCTTCATGCCGGCCATACGGCAGATTTCGGCGCCGACCGGATAGCTGCCGGTGAAGCTGATCTTGCGTACGCGGTCGTCTTCGCAGATCGCCCGGCCCAGTTCGCCGCCCGGTCCGGTCACGCAGGCGATCGCTTCGGGGGGCAGGCCCGCTTCGAGCATGATCTCGGTCAGTTTCAGTGCCGACAGCGGGGTGTCGGACGCCGGTTTGATGATTACCGCGTTGCCGCCGGCGATGGCCGGGCCGATCTTATGGCAGACCAGATTGCAGGGAAAGTTAAACGGCGTGATGGCGGCCACGATTCCGCAGGGAACGCGCAACGTAAAACCGAGTTTGCCAGCCGCACCCGGCGCGGCATCCAGCGGGACCATCTCTCCGGTGACTCGGCGAGCTTCTTCGGCGGAGACTTCGATGACTTCCCGTGCCCGTGAGGCTTCGAGGTTGCCCTCGGCGAGGACTTTCCCTTCCTCGGTGCTGATCGTGCGGCCGAGTTCTGCTTCACGTTCGGCCATGATGGCGGCCGCCTTGCGCAGAATTTGGCAGCGGTCCCAGGCGGACATGCGCCTCATGATCCGCGCACCCTCGGTCAAGGTATTCAGCGCGGCGCCGATATCGGCGGCCGTCCCGCGGGGGACCGTGTCGATCACTTCGCCGTTGTAGGGGTTGATGACCTCAATCGTGTCAGATTTGTCTTGCCATTGTCCGTTTAGGAACATCTGCATGAGCTTTTTCTCCTTCGGCTAGGAGTCGGATTGTTTTCGATGGGGGCGAGTACCGTTAGCTTATCGCTGCGGTGGTGCGCAGGAAAGTCGGGGCAGATAGGGACGCGACCCTCCGGCAGAGCCGGAGGCTGGGAGTCCGCGGTAATTGCCGTCGATTGACCTGTGCTGGTGGAAACGCCAAACTTAGGGAACGACGACGTATCAACCAAATTTCATAAGTTGAACGAACGAAGTCGCAATCGGCATGCTCAGTCTCGCTCGAATTCTTGCCGCGGCAGCTTGTGTAGTCCTCTCCTTGGCTGCGATGAGCGCTCAGGCGGAAAATTGGCCGCAGTGGCGGGGACCCAACTTGGACAACATCTCGCACGAGACGAACCTGCCGATTTCGTGGGACCGTACCAAAAACGTCGCTTGGAAACTGCCGCTGCCCGGGCCGGGCGGGGCGTCGCCGATCGTTTGGGGGGACCGGATCTTTCTAACGGCCGCCGACGGCGACGATTTGCTGCTGATGTGTATCAGCACCGACGGCAAAGAACTGTGGCGCAAGACCGTCGGCCGCGGCAATAAAACCGCGCGGAGCGACGAAGGCAATTCCGCTTCCCCTTCGCCTTGCACCGACGGCAAATACGTCTGGTCGTTTATGGGCAACGGGGCGATTGGCTGTTATGACTTTAGCGGCAAGGAAATTTGGAATTTCAACATGCAGGACCGGTACGGTCAGTTTGACATCCAGTTCGGCATGACATCGACGCCGGTGTTGGACGGCGATCGTCTGTACTTTCAATTGATTCACGGCGACGGCGATGCGGCCACGCAAGAGGCGCTGGTGGTCTGCTTGAACAAGAACACCGGCGAAGAGATCTGGAAGCAGCCGCGTCCCAGTGACGCGGTGGCGGAGAATGAGCATGCGTATGCATCGCCGACGATCTATCGCGATAACGAGCGGGCGTTTTTGCTGACGCACGGTGCGGACCTCATTGTGGCCCACGACCTGGATACGGGTGAAGAGCTCTGGCGCAGCGGAGGTTTGAATCCGCCGGACCGCTACGACCGCACGCTGCGGCTGGTGGCTTCGCCGTCGACTGCCGACGGGATCATCGTGGCCCCCTCGGCCAAACGGAGCCCGCTGATTGCCTTACGTCCCGACGGAACGGGAGACATCACCGATTCGGAGACTTACCGTCTCTGGGAGCACAAGCGGACGCCCGACGTGCCGACGCCGGTGATTCATGACGGGATCGTCTATTTGTGTATGGAAAACGGCAACTTAACGGCTCTGGACGCCAAGACGGGCGAACCGTTTTACCAAGAAAAGCGGACGCACCGGCAACGGCACCGCGCTTCGCCGATCTACGCCGATGGCCACATCTATCTCACCGCCCGCGACGGCCGGATCACGGTGGTCAAAGCAGGTCCGGAGTTTGAAGTCGTGCAGACAAACGACATGGAAGACTCGCTCTCCGCTTCTCCGGCGATTTCGAACGGGACGATCTACTTGCGGACATTTGAGAATTTGTGGGCGATTCGCAAGTAGAGTTTTGTCACCGCGAAATCCGAATGTCGAGCGCTGTTGGCATTGCCGGTTCAATGGCGGAGTAGCGGCGCAGGCTTAGAATCCATCGGCACATTCCGTGGCAATTAATGCGGCGCACGACGACCAGCGGTCGGTCCGCCGCTTCGGTCTGCGCTGTGTTCCACCCATGCATCATTTGCGGTGAATTCGCAAGGACCATCGTCGCCGCGCGCCGTTGAATCCGCGGCTGCTACACGTCGCGCCCAATTGTTGCGGTTGAACGTCGCAAAGCGCGCGATGACATGAGACGGTGGGGTGTTGGCGAAGATCGTCCTCATGCAGCGATCCGCGCTGTTCGTGGAAATGATCGGCGCCCTCGGTCCGCGAATCGCTTGTATAAGGTCGTCTTTGTCGGCGCGCGTCTTAGGGTTTTTGCCTAATATTTAGTTTGTGAGAAATCTGATTTTTTTGTTGATTTCGTGGTTTGGGGGGGGTTAGGGTGGGCGACAAATAAGCGGCTCCTTAGAACAAAGCGCCGGCCTCGAACGCGTTGTTAGTACTTACGCCAGACGCTCTTGCTCGTGTCGCTACGGATTTTGCTGTGATCTCATCTGTAGTCTGTTGCAGTTGCCATACAGGAGAGTTGCCAAGGCAGCTGATCGGCTCGTCGACCGAATTGCTTTGATCTGACACCCTGAAACGTACGGAGGCAGCCCATGTCTGGATGACTCGCGCTCGCAAGCACGTCGTCGCTCTCGGGACGCTCGCTCGTCGCATTGCTTCGTCGCTCGCATTGTGAATTCTTCATTTGGTGTGGCGCACTTCCGCAGGCACTCTGCCGCACCGATCCCCCAGTCTATTCATTCGCCAATCTGTCGCTGCCGCTTGGGTGCGTCGGAGAGTGCGTCGCCTCGTTCCATCTCGATCATCGTCCTTATCACAGTTCCGTACATTGGCCACCACATTACGACGGGATGAACCTGCATGTCTTTCTGGTCATTGCTCACAACGTCTTGGGCCCGCTCGCAACGTTATTCTCGCTTGACCTCCCGGCGCCGCGAAAAGCATCGCAGTTGGCGACGGTTCAGTACCTGCCGCCGGCAGATGCCGCTGGCTTTGGAGGGGTTGGAAGACCGCACGTTGTTGGCGGGCATGATGGGAATCGGCGATCTTCCCGGCGACAACATCAACAGCGCGGCATTGGCCATCTCTGAGGATGGATCGGTCGTAGTCGGTTAC
>CALFYU010000648.1 GCA_937952455.1 uncultured Planctomycetaceae bacterium | reverse complement strand
TCTGGCAATTCAGCATGGAACACACCCCTTCGCTGTTGGGCCTGTTATACCAGGGGGTGATCGTTGCCGGATTTTGCTTCGCCCTCTCGACGCTCCTATTGCGCCGCCACGCGGCGTCGCAAATCTCAGTCTTCAGCTTCGCCTCGCCGCTATTCGGCTTAACCTTCAGCGTCCTCTTCCGCGGCGATCGCCTCTCGCCGTGGCTGGCGGTGGCGGCCGTGTGTGTCATCGTCGGCATTTGGTTGGTGACCGCGGTGGGACGGCCGCGAAACGGCGATGAACCAACGGCATAGTCGCTTCCGTCACTTTTCTGAAGTCGCGGAGTTAATTTTGCGCGAACCCGATTGCCGCTCCCGTGTCACTGGAAGAACGTGACCTTGTCCCGAATGCCAAGACCATGACCTCATTCTCCTTCAACCAGTCAGCTCGCACATCTGACTCGTCCTTGAGCGGCGAGGCGGAGCCGGTACCGGTCTGAAGGAACTTTAATTACACACGACGACCAGCCCGCCCGGTGATCTCGCCCGGCGGGCTGTTTTCGCTTCTGCAGTCGGGTTTTCTGTTTTAGTCGCAATCGCTGCCCTGGCGCTGCACGGGCACAAAAAGGCCGCCAAGGCTGCTCTCCTTGTCGGCTGGTCAGCGGTCGCGGCGCAATTCCTCTCTTTTGAAAGGAGCACTGGAGCAATGGTTCACAAAGTTCATGTCAACGTGGGAACGGTCGGACACATCGATCACGGCAAGACAACGCTCACGGCGGCCATCCTGGCCGTTCAAGCTCAGAAGGGACTGGCCAAGGCGAAAAGCTACGCCGACGTCTCGAAGGGAGGTACGGTCCGCGACGAGTCGAAAACGGTGACGATCATCACCAGCCACGTGGAGTACGAAACCGCCCAGCGGCACTATGCGCACATCGACTGCCCGGGCCACGCCGATTACATCAAGAACATGATCACCGGCGCAGCCCAAATGGACGGTGCGATTCTGCTCACGTCCGCGTTCGATGGCCCGATGCCGCAGACGCGGGAGCACATCCTGCTGGCGCGGCAGGTCGGCGTGCCGCACATGGTGGTGTTCATCAACAAGTGCGATCTCGTCGATGATCCGGAACTGATCGACCTCGTCGAAATGGAAGCCCGCGATCTGTTAACCAAGTACGGTTACGACGGCGCCGCCGCGCCGGCGATTCGCGGAAATGCCAAGTCCGCCTTGGAGCATCCCGATGATCCCCAATCCGCGCAGTGCATCAACGATTTGTTGCATGCGCTCGACACGGCGATTCCTGATCCGCCTCGCAACGTCGACAAGCCGTTCTTGTTGGCGGTCGAAGGGGTGCATCACATCGACGGTCGCGGAACGGTCGTCACGGGACGCATCGAGCAGGGTCGAATCCGGGCCGGGGATGACGTCGAAATCCTCGGCCTGTCGGAGCCGATTCGAACCGTCTGCACGAGCGTCGAAGCGTTTCGGCAGATACTAGAAGTTGGCACCGCCGGACAAAACGTCGGCCTGCTTCTGCGGCGGGTGAAGCACGACCAGGTGAGCCGCGGCCAAGTGGTCGCTGCCCCGGGCAGTATTTTGCCCCGCCGGCAGTTTCGGGCCGAGATTTATGCGTTGACGAAAGAGGAAGGAGGCCGGCATTCGCCGTTCTTTAACGGCTATCGGCCGCAATTTCACTTTCGCACCTCCGACGTGACCGGCGAAACGATCTTGGTCGGCGACACCGAGATGGTCGTGCCGGGCGACTCGGTGGCGGTTCAAGTCGGCCTGGACAAACCGGTTGCCTTGGAGCCAGGGACCCGGTTCGCCATTCGTGAAGGAGGCCGCACCGTCGGCTCCGGCGTAGTGACCGAAGTCGATTGACCGCGGTCAACACGACCCCGCCCGTCGTAATTCGCGGCGGGTGGGGTATCTTCTAAGTCTCTACCATTACCACAGCTACGCCAGCTTAAACTGATGTCCATCCTGCTCATCAAAGAGCGTTACGCTGCAATTAGGAATTGCGAAATGCTGCCTTGAAAACCATGCTTGAAATGCCGGGATGTCCAACACCGTTTTGCCCAGGAAAGAAACGTCGGGCAGAAAAGTGATCTGTTCCCAAATGCCGTGAGCGCTGCCGACGTCGACAAAGGGACCGGCCGGTAACCCTCGCTGATACACTTGGCGATAGTGTCGCCCATCGAGGCCGCAATCAACGTGCAGCCATTCACTCGCCGCGTTCGCGACGACGATTCCGACGCTGCACAGCTCGTTGTGAAAGCGGCGTTTCGCGTTACGGCAGGCGTGAATTCTCGTCAACAGCGTTTGAATCACGGGAAGTCCATCCCTGCCTTTGAGCGGCAACGGCGGACCGTTATCCCAGACGGCAATACTGCCATTGTTGGCGAGCGTGATGCGGATCTCTGTTGCGCAGCCTTCCAGTGCATTGTCGAGCGAAATACACAGGCATTCCTGCAACAGAGAATTCACCACATGCGGCCGGCCGAAGTCCGGCAAATACATGGTTGGCCGAGAACGAATCCCGGCTGCGGTGTCGAGCGCCCAGATTTCCTCGGGATTGCCGCTGCTGGCAGACATCCTACATTTCTCCGGTGTGTGACTTTTGTATTATAACAAAACACACGAACCCCTCACCCCCCGGCGCCGCCGGGGGGCGACTAATGACGGACGCCCCGCATGATCGGAATCCTCGCCGACACGCACAATCACGTCAAACGGACTCGGGCCGGCGTGCGGCTGTTGGTGCACCAGGGTGCGGATATCCTTGTGCAGTGAGGCACTTGTGGCGGTCCGGAAATTGTCGAGATCTGCGCGGTCTTGCCGATGTACTTCGTATTCGGCAACCACGACGCCGACGGCGCCGCCGATTTGAAGCGGGCGGCGAAACGGCACGGTGCGACCTGTCTGGAGTGGGGCGGCGAATTTGAGCATCGCGGCAAACGGATCGCCGTCGTCCACGGGCACTTGACGCACGACCTGCGTCCGCTGCTGGAAGCGGCGCCGGATTACCTCCTCTCCGGCCACTCCCACATCGCCCACGACCGGCAATCCGGCCCCACCCGCCGCATCAACCCCGGAGCATTGTTTCGTACCAGCGAACCGACCGTGGCGCTGCTGGACGTGGTGGCGGGTGACGTGCAGTTTTTGGGGGTGGGGGTTTAGCGTCGCGGGGCTGGCCGCACAATGTTAACCCCCCGGCAGAGCCGGGTGCTGAAAATGGCGGTGCGGCGGGTATCTGCGTCAGCCCCCGGCTTTGCAGCGGGGCCGTCCGCTCTGTTCCAGGTGATTCCATTGGTTATGATATTCAGCGTTCTTGAAAAATTCGTGAAGCCTTCAAAAAGCAGCGAAAAATGTTTGAACGAGAACCTTTTCGAATTGCCATCAGCGAATGGATGTGCGTCTTTTTCATCAACGCGTCGTTGGTTGCATTTCTATTGCCAGCAGTGAATCAAGCCGCCTACACACATGGAAATCCACAAATCCTTGCGTGGCTACCGCCTTTTGCGGCGGATAACGGTTGGCCGATTTGGTTGCGGTGGGTATTCGTCCCAATGTTCGGTTTGATTACCGGCTTGATCCCCGCCGGGGTATTGTTGGGCGTCAGGCGATTGCTTCCGAAATCACAGCGAGATCGGATTGTCTGGGCGCGGCCGCCGCAAATGCCAAAACCGAATATTATTGAAGAGTCGCCGCGCCGGCAAAAATGGGGGACGTCACTCGTGGCCCCGGTATTCGCCTTGGTGGGAACCGGATTGCTGCTATATGTCGCCACACGCGTTCAGGTGGATCGTTCGCACCGACGACCTGTCGTGACTTGGTCGGAATTGTCTGTCGACCAAGTGAATTGGCTTTCGGTTACAGCCTGGGCAATCTCCGTCGGCGCCTTTGTGCTGGTGGCCCTTGAGTTGAAGCGCGGCGAACAACACCTCAACGCTCGGCAACGATCAGCATGCGTTGCCGGAATGGCCATTGCTATCGCAAATTTGTTGGGAAGTTGCTTTTTTTACGGGATCGTTTACGAGGATTGAAGCGGCTCCAATCGGCTCAAGATGCCTTCGTATATATGCGAATGGCGTGTCGCGCAGGGGCTTTTCGTCCGTCGTTCGGCGACATCCCCGCGATCCAAGGTGTCGTGCACTCTTCCCCACTAGCACACCGTCTGTTGCGATGTTGGATTTGATAGCGGGTGCGGTGTGGTTTTGCGGGGTGGGGGTTTAGCGTCGCGGGGTCGCGCGTGCATCGCCAACCCCCCGGCAAAGCCGGGGGCTCCGAGCGGCGACGGTATTGGTGGATGCTTTCCCCCGGCGCCCGGCTCTGCTGGGGGG